>NZ_JBMDJX010000013.1:0-138848 GCF_057809415.1 Chromobacterium sp. FG22
GCTGGCGGCGCGGCTGGCCGGCCGCGGCCGGGAATCGGCCGAGCGCGTCGCCCTGCGGCTGGAGGAGGCCGCCGCGCTGACGCCGCCGCCGGACGCGGCGGTGCTGCAAAACGACGGCGAACTGGCCGAGGCCGGCGAGCGGCTGCTGCGGCTGCTGACGCGGGGCAGGGAGGCGGACTGTCCTTAATGCCTGGAAAACCGCGCCGGCGAAGCCGCCGCCGCTTGCTATAACCGGGGCAGTTCGCCGGCCGCGTGGCGGCGAGCCGCGCGCCGTCTCCGGCTGGCGGGACGCCGGAGAACGTGTTTACGATTTCGCGAGCTAAGGCGAGACAAGGCGAAAACCGCTGAGAAAGCGGAATGTACAGGTGGTACATGAGCATTTCGAAGTGGTTTTCAACGCGGTATCGCCGACGCGCAGCAGATCGTAAACAGGTTCTGAGCGGTGCGCATGCAATGGTCGTCCCGCCGTTGGCAGGAGAATGGATATGGCTTTGCAATCGAGAAACTGGCATGCCTGGCTGAACGTGATGCCGGGTCACCCCAAGAGCTTGCATGTGGCAGGCGACGTGGTGGTGGCCAACCCCGGCGTGGAGGCGCTGCTGTGCATGCGCGAGCCGCAAGGCATCAACCCGGCCATCCTGATGCTGGACTTGCACCTGGTGCAAAAGCCCGGCATGTGGCCGCAGGTGTTGGCGGTGGCGCACGCCCACTACGACAGGGTGCTGCCGCCGGGCGCGCCCAAGTACACGGCGGTGGAAGTGCTGCACAATAACGAGCGGGTGGCTTATATCGAGCCCATCCCCGAAATCGTATAGACAGCGGCAGTCACGGCGGCCTGGCAGGGCCGCCGGACGGCTTGCGGGATCGTAAACGGGTTTTACAGCGTGACGCTTTCGCAGCCGCTGCGGCCGGACTTTTTGGCCCGGTACATCGCCTGATCCGCCGCCTGCAGCAGGCTGTCCGCGCTGCTGTCGCCGTTGCCCAGCGCGATGCCGACGGAAATGCCCAGCTGGCGTTGTTCGCCGCCGATGTCGAAAGGCGTTTGCATCGTCTCTATGCATTTGGCCGCCACGATGCGGGCCGCTTCCTCCGCGTCCTCGCCCAGATCGCCGATCAGCAGCACGAACTCGTCGCCGCCGATGCGCGCCAGGGTGTCGGTCTGGCGCACGATGCCGCCCAGGCGCTGCGCCGCCTGCCACAACACTTTGTCGCCGGCCTTGTGGCCGTAGCCGTCGTTGATCTGCTTGAAGCCGTCCAGATCCAGAAACAACAAGCCCAGCCGGCTTGCATTGCGCTGCGCGCGCGCCAGCGCCATGGTCAGGCGGTCGGCCAGCAAGGCGCGGTTGGGCAAGCCGGTCAGGGTGTCGTGATGGGCCATGCGCGCCAGTTCCGCCTGATGCTGGTCCAGCTTGCTCAGCAGCCGGTTGAAGGCGGCCAGCAGATAGCCCACCTCGTCGTTGCGCTTGACCGGCAGCGGTTCCAGCGGCAGTTCGCCGCGGGTCATGCGGTCCGCGTGGCTGGCGGCGCGGAACAGCGGGCGGAACAGCAGATACAGGCCCGCGCCCGCGGCCAGGGCGAACACCAGCACGGCGATCACCGCGTTTTTCAGCAAAAAGGCTTGCGCCCGTCCCACGGTGGCGAAGGCCTCGCTGCTGGGCAGGCGCGCCACCACGAACCAGCCGGTGCTGGGCACCGAGGCGATGGCGGAGACTTCCTCGCGCCCCTGGGCGTTGACGGTGATGCCCACGCCGCGAAACCCTGTCATCGCCCGGTCGTGCAAGGGATTGATCCCCGCCGGCGGCGTGGGTTTGAGCACCATGTCCGGCTGGGAGGAGGCGACGAAGATCTTGTCCTGCGGCGAGATCAGCAAAAAGCCGCTATTGGGCCCGCCGATGTGGGAGGCCAGCAGCAAGTCCATGAAGCCCGGCGCGGCCAGCGCGGTAATGCCGGCCAGCGCGCCTTGCGGGCGGCCGTCGCGCCAGGGCAGCGCCGCCGCCATCGGCAGCACCGGTTTTTTGCTGATGCGGCCGATAAGCGGGCGGCCGATGACGACGCGGTCCAGATTGGGCGGGCTGGACAGGGCGACGCGGATATAGTCCCGGTCGGAATAGTCCCGGCCCACGCGGCCGGGCATGGACGGATAGTCGGCGATGGCGCGCCCGTCCGGCGTCACCACGTACAGGCCTTGCGAGAACGGGCATTGGAAGTCGCAATGCAGGCGCAGCCAGGCTTGCAGTTCCGCCGGGCGTTGCAGCAGCTCCTGGGGCAGGCTGGCGGCCAACCGCTGAAGCAAGGCCTGGCGCTGCTGGATCTTGAAGTCCACGTCGCGGGCGACGTAGCTGGCCAGCGCCATCTGCTGGTTCTGCACCACCTTGCTCAAATCCTCGCGCAGAAACTGGCTGAGCGCGTAGTAGCGCGCCACCGCGCCGGCCACCACGATGCCCAGCGCCAGCAGCAGCAAGCGGGTAACGATGCTATCAAGGACGCGGCGCAGGCTCATGGTCGCAAATAAGGTTGTCTTCAAGACAGTTTAGTCAAGGTTTCGGGCCTTGTATGCCCGGGCCCGGCGGGGCGGCTCAGCGCGGCAGCAGGCCGGCGCAACACAGCGCCACCGCGGCGCGGATGCGCTCGCCGGGGTCGTGCTCCGGCAGCGGCGGCGTCAGGCCCAGCGCCATCCGGCGCAGCGGCTCCGCTATCGTCATCGCCAGCAGCAGTTCGGCGGTTTGCGCCGGCTGCGGGCAGCGGATCAAGCCCTGTTCCGCCTGGCGTTCCAGCCAGCCAGCCAAGAGCGCGGCGCAGCGCTGCACGCCGTGCTCGGCGTACTGCGTCAGCGCCTGTTCCCGGCCGGGAAAGTCTCCTATCAGCAGGCGGAACAATCCCACCGCCTCGCGCGTGAGCACCTTGGCCGCCACGGTGTTCAGCAGCGCTTCCAAGGCCTGCGGCAGCGCGGCGGCCTCCGTCAGCGGCTCGCTCATCGGCGCGACGAAGGCGTCGGTCCAGCCGTGGATGACCGCGCCCAGCAACTGCTCGCTGTTGTCGGCGAAGCGGTACACCGTTTTCTTGGCCACCCCGGCCCGCTGCGCCACCGCCGCCATGGTGGCGGCCTGGTAGCCCTGGCTCAGCAAGAGTTCGGTGGCGGCGTCCAGCACCTGTTGCTTCAAAGCGTGTTCCGGCGCGGCGGGGCGGCCGCGCGCGCGCGGCGAGGCCTGATCCTGGCTTGACATCGGGGTAAGGTTTCCTCAATATGGAAACGCAATGCGTTTCTTAATTAACCAGCGCCGGCGTCGCGCCGCGCTGATCTTCAAGCCAAGGAGTGTACTGTGAATTCTCACTATGAAACATCTTACGATGAGCTGTTGCAGCCCGGCCCGCTGATGCTGGAAACCGGCGTGCGCCGTCTGGACGACGGCCGCTTGCTGGTGGCCGCGCGCACCGAAATGCCCGGCTGCGCCGGCCGCATGTTCGACTGGTGGTTCACCTTCTTCGATTCCACCCGGCACATCCGCTGGTGGCATCCGCACGACCATGTGGAGCTGCGCGGCTGGGACGGCCGCCGCCGCGCCGGCCGCGGCTATATCGGCTCCACCGTGCGCGCGGTGGAGGCGCTGGGCGAGATTCCGCCGGTGGCGGCGGTGTTGAAGTTCCACCCGCCGGAAACCTTCTTCGGCGCCGGCCGCTTGAGCGCGGCGCTGGCGCGCGGCGAGGCCTCGGCCGCGGTGTGCGCGCGCATCGCTTTCGGCAACGAACCGCGGCTCAGCGCCGACGGCGACCCGCTGGACGGCGAGATGGTGCACCTGACGCGGGACACCGCCCACGGCGCGGTGCTGCGCAGCCGCTTCTTGCTGGGCGCGGCCGACGGCAGCGGCGAACCGGTGCCGGAACGCCTGGGCCTGGAGCTGATGCGCCATTGCTACAACGAGTTCAGCTGCCTGGCGCGGTTCTTGCCGTCGCTGTATTACGGCGAGCACGCCAACGGCGAGAAAGGGCCGCTGGCCTGGTAGGCCGCCGCGCCGGCGGGCAGGACATCCAGCCGCGCAAGACAAGCTTCACCCGGCCGTCACCGCGCTGTCATCGGCGCGTCGTAAGGTGGCGGCTGATTGACGGACGGCGCATGGACCATGAGGTCTATACGTCTAAACCCATTGGAGCGATGTCGATGAAACAGCTGATTGTCCTGGCCGCCGGCCTGGCCCTGTCCGGCCTGACGGCCCCGCTGGCGCAGGCCGCCACCACCCTGACCGTGTACACCGCGCTGGAGGCGGACCAGGTCAAGGAATACAAAGAGGCTTTCGAGAAGGCCAACCCGGACATCGAAATCCGTTTCGTGCGCGAATCCACCGGCATCATCACCGCCAAGCTGTTGTCCGAGAAAAACAATCCGCAAGCCGACGCGGTATGGGGCCTGGCCGCCACCAGCCTGATGATTCTGGACCAGCAGGGCATGCTGCAGCCTTACGCGCCCAAGGGCGTGGAAAAGCTAAGCCCGGAATTCGTCGACAAGGCCAAGCCGCCCAAGTGGACCGGCATGGACGTGTGGGCCGCCGCCCTCTGTTTCAACACCGTGGAAGCCGCCAAGAAAAACCTGCCCAAGCCGGAGAGCTGGGCCGACCTCGCCAAGCCGGTCTATAAGGGCCAGATCGTGATGCCGCATCCGGCGTCCTCCGGCACCGGTTATCTGGACGTGTCCGCCTGGCTGCAGATGATGGGCGAGAAAAAGGGCTGGGATTATATGGACAAGCTGCACGCCAATATGGCCCAGTACGTCCACTCCGGCTCCAAGCCGTGCAAGATGGCCGCCGCCGGCGAGTATCCGATAGGCATTTCCTTCGAATACCGCGGCGCTCAGCTCAAGGAGAAGGGCGCGCCCATCGACCTGATCTACCCGAAGGAGGGCCTGGGCTGGGATCTGGAGGCCACCGCCATCATCAAGGGCAGCAAGAAGCTGGCCGCCGCGCAGAAGCTGGCGGATTTCTCGGTCAGCCTGCCGGCGATGCGTCTGTATGAAAAGAACTACGCGGTGCTGGCCATGCCCGGCGTGGCCAAGCCCAATCCCTTCATCCCCGCCGATTACGCCCAGCGTCTGAGCAAGAACAATTTCGCCTGGGCCGCCAAGCAGCGCGAGGCCATCCTGCGCGAATGGTCGCGCCGCTACGAAAGCAAGGCCGAACCCAAGAGCTGAGCCGGCTTCCGTCATTGCGCCGCCCGCCGGGCGGCGTCGTTTCTTTTTAAAAACCTGTTTACGATCTGCTGCGCGTCGTGGAGCGTTACACGGTGAGTGCGTCTTCAAAATGCTCATATACCGTGTGTGCGCTCGGCTTTTTCAGCCGTTGTCGCCTTGTCTCGCCCTTGCTCGCGAGATCGTAAACAGGTTCTAAGACACCCTGGAGTTGCGCATGAAACCGGCCGATAGCCTGGACGGCTTGTCCGAACACCTGTCCGTCCGCGGCCTCAGCCGCCGTTTTGGCGGCTTTACCGCTTTGGACGGCGTATCGCTGTCCATCCGCAAAGGCGAATTCGTCTGCCTGCTGGGCCCGTCCGGCTGCGGCAAGACCACCTTGCTGCGGCTGATCGCCGGGCTGGAACGGCCGGACGCCGGCAGCGTCCATTTGCTGGAGCGCGACATCACCGACGAGCCGCCGGCGCGCCGCGACTACGGCATCGTGTTCCAGAGCTACGCGCTGTTCCCCAATCTCAGCGTCGCCGACAATATCGCCTACGGCCTCAAGCCGCGCGGCGGCGGCGCGCGCCACGCCCGCCGCGTGCGCGAACTCCTGGACCTGGCGGGCCTGCCCGGCGCCGAGGACAAATACCCGGCCCAGTTGTCCGGCGGCCAGCAGCAGCGCGTGGCGCTGGCGCGGGCGCTGGCCACCTCGCCCGGCCTGCTGCTGCTGGACGAACCGCTGTCCGCGCTGGACGCGCGGGTGCGCGACAAGCTGCGCGACGAACTCAAAGGCCTGCAAAAACGGCTGGGCGTCACCACGCTGATGGTGACCCACGATCAGGCCGAGGCGCTGGCCATCGCCGACCGGGTGGTGGTGATGAACGCCGGCCGCATCGAGCAGATCGGCACGCCGGCCGAAATCTACCGCCGGCCGGCCAGCCGCTTCGTCGCCGAATTCGTCGGCGCCGCCAACTGGCTGCCGGCGCGGCGGCGGGACGCCCACGGCGCCGCCGTCGGCAACTGCCTGCTGCGGCTGGACGCGCCCTTGCCGCAGGCCGAGGCGCTGACCTTGTTCCTGCGGCCGGAAGACATCATCGTCAAGGCGCGCTGGGACGGCGCGCCCAACACCTTGCTGGCGAGGGTGGCCGACATCAGCTTCGGCGGCGCGATGACCCGGCTGCGCCTGCAGCCGGAAGGCATGCCCGGCCAGCTGCTGCATGCGGAAATCTGCCCGTCCATGCTGCAACGCCAGCCGCTGACGCCGGGCGAGGTGGTGCCGGTGGAATTGCCGGCCGCGCTGCTGCGCGCCTATGCCGGAGAGGGTGCATGCTGAGCCGCGCCTTGCCAGGCCGGCGCGCGGCGCCGGCCGACGGCGAGCGCCGCGTCGCCGCCGCGCTGGTATGGACGCTGACGGCCTTGCTGGCCTTGGCGCTGGGTCTGCCGCTGCTGTTCATCTTCGGCAAATCGGCATTGGACATGGACGGGGGCTTCGTTGGCCTGGCCAACTTCGTCCAGGTGCTGGACAGCCCGGGCCTGATGCGCGCCGCCCGCCACAGCTTGTGGCTGGCGCTGACCGTCACCGCCCTGGTGCTGCCGCTGGCCTTCGCCTTTGCCTGGGGCTTGAGCCGCAGCCGCGTCTGGGGCCGCGGCGTCTTTCGTCAGATCGCCTTGTCGCCGCTGTTGGCGCCGTCCTTGATGCCGGCCATCTCGCTGGTGTATTTGTTCGGCAACCAGGGCCTGCTCAAATCCTGGCTGGCCGGCGGCAGCGTCTACGGCTTTTGGGGCATGGTTTTGGGCGAAGCCTTCTATACCTTTCCGCATGCGCTGCTGATCCTGCTGACCGCGCTGTCGGCGTCGGACGCGCGTTTGTACGAGGCCGGCCGCGCGCTGGGCGCCGGCGCCTTGCGTCGCTTTCTCACCATCACCCTGCCGGGCGCGCGCTACGGTCTGGTCTCGGCGGGCCTGGTGGTGTTCACCCTGGTGATCACCGACTTCGGCGTGCCCAAGATCGTGGGCGGGGACTACAACGTGCTGGCGGTGGAAGCCTTCAAGCAGGTGGTGGGGCAGCAGAACTTCCCGCGCGGCGCGGTGGTGGGCCTGATGCTGCTGTTGCCGGCGGTGTTTTCCTTCTTCATCGAGCGGCGGATGGCGCGTCGCCAGCAGGCGGCGCTCGGCGCGCGCGCGGTGCCGTTTTCGCCGGGGCCGTCGCCGGGCCGCGATCTGGCCGCCTGGCTGTTGCTGGCGGCGATCTCGCTGCCGCTGCTGGCCTTGCTGGGCGTCGGCGTCGCCGCCTCCTTCATCAAATACTGGCCTTACGACTTGAGCCTGACGCTGGCGCATTATCAGTTCGACCGCGTGGACGGCGGCGGCTGGAGCGCCTATTTCAACAGCCTGAAGCTGGCCTGCCTCACCGCCGGCGCGGGCAGCCTGCTGGTGTTCGCCGGCGCTTACGCCTGCGAGAAGCTGCCGGCCGCGCCGCTGGGCCGCGCGCTGCTGCGCTTCTTCGCCATGCTGCCGATGGCGGTGCCCGGCCTGGTGCTGGGCCTGGGCTATGTGTTCTTCTTCAACCATCCGGACAATCCGCTGCATGCGCTTTACGGCGGCATGACGCTGATGGCCGCCTGCACCATCGCCCACTTCTACACCACCGGCCACCTGACCATGAGCACCGCGCTCAAGCAGCTGGACGGGGAGTTCGAAGCGGTGGCCGCCTCGCTCAAAGTGCCATTCTGGGTGACGCTGCGGCGGGTGAGCTTGCCGGTGTGCCTGCCGGCGCTGTTGGACGTGATGCGCTATCTCTTCGTGTCCGCGATGACCACGCTGTCGGCGTTGATCTTCATCGCCAGTCCGGACAACAGCCTGGCCGCGGTGGCCATCGTCACCATGGACGACGCCGGCGACACCGCGGCGGCGGCGGCGATGGCCACGCTGATCGCCTTGAGTTCGGCCGCGGTTTCGCTCTTGCTGCTGGGGCTGGAACGGCTCTTGTGCCGGCGCGGCCAGGGCTGGCGCGGCCGCGCTTGACTGCGGTTTGCTTTGGCGTGACGATGTCATGTCTTGGCCCGCCGGAGTGAGGAGACGCGCATGGGATGTCCGCAAGTGTGCATGGGCGCGATGCTGCAATGCAGCTTCGGCGTCGCCCCCAGCAGCCTGGTGGTGTTGCCCGCCAACCGGGTGATGGCCGGCGGCGTGCCGGCCGCCAACATCATGGACAACGTGCCCATGCTCAACGTCATGCCCTTCGGCATGTGCCAAAGCCCGGCCAACCCGATGGTGGCGGCCGCCACCGCCGCCGCCATGGGCGTGCTGACGCCCATGCCCTGCATCCCGGTCACCGCCGCGCCGTGGACGCCGGGCGCGCCCACGGTGCTGATAGGCAATATGCCGGCGCTGGACAGCAACAGCATGCTGATGTGCAACTGGGGCGGGGTGATCAAGATCAACGCGCCCGGCCAGTTCACGGTGATGATTCCCTGAGCAGGTTTAAGTGGTCGGAGTGGCTCGGCCTAAAGGCTGGACCGGCGAAGCGGCCTGCCGGGTTGGCGCTGACTGATTTGGACTAAGCAAGCCGGCTGTGTGTTGAGCCGCGATGATGGTATCCATTACTTTGTCGTAGACCAACCAGCCAAACAGCGCTCGCGGGATGGGCAGCAAAGATGAAAGCCAGCGGGGCGCATTGGAGAGGGGCAGCTTGTCCGCTTGGAGCAGGGCCTTGAACCTGGTTTTGACGCCATCGCGAATCTGCCCCAGCCGGGCTTGATCCAGCGCGTCGACCGGCCACTCCGGCTGAGGCGCCGGCAGCTCTTCACCGACGGATCCCAGCAAAGGAAGGATCCGCCATTCTTCCTGCCCTTGACCTTGCTGCGCCCTGGCTTGCTGCTGTTCACCCGAGCGGAACAAGGGGTGGCCGGCCGGCAGGGTGAAATGCTGCTTCAGAAACTGCTGGCAATTGCGGCGGCCCAGCATGAAGTCGTGATGGCGATAAGCTTGGTGCAGAAAGCCGCCGAAGGCGCCGAGGCTGGAGGAGGCGAGGTGTGGCAGTTTGGGGTCTTGCTGCTGCCAGGCTGCTCCCCGGTTAGGCGAAATCAGGAAGCGGCTGTAAACATGGTCATCATCGGCGAGCATGCTTTCAGCGCTGTCGGTGCGACACTGATCTTTCCAGGCCGTCAGCAGTTTGGGCAAGGCGGAGAACAAATCGTCGGTTTTCTCCGGCGCGTGATAGGCGGCGCTCTCCGGGAAGGGATCGATCATTATCATGGCGCGGGTGGCGATGCCATCCGAGGTTTCTAGATGCCCCAGCGGGCCGCAGAGCAACTGATGTGTCAGCGCCACCGGTTCGTTGTTCATGGTTCCGCCATCGACGCATAGATAGGAGTAATTGCCCGTCAGTTGGCAGGAAGGCCGCAGCCGAATCAAGCGTCCATTGTGAGGGATGAAGCGATATAAATAGTCGCTGGCGTGTCGTTCCAGCAAGCGGTGGCGCAGGCCGCCAGGAAAGGCGCTGGAACCTAGTGCGTGTTGCAGCATTTTGCGCCAGTTCTGGTCTGGCGTGTTCGTGGAAAGCGGATATTCATCGGGTTGCAGAGGCGTCTGCGCGCTGTCCGGCCGAGTGTTCAGCGCAAACAGGATGTGATCGGCGTGCGCTGTCATATCCAGGCCATGGGCTCCTGGCGCGTCGGAGTCACTGGACATGGCCAAGTCGTAAGGCACGCCGGACAGATTGGCTTGGCAAAACGCCAGTCGCAGGGTGTCGGCTACATGATCGCGCCGATACGGCGCACCGAGCGTGGTTTGAGACCGTGCCTCCTCGGCCAATTGATCCAGTCGGCTGCAATCCAGTAAAGAAGGAAAGCCGGAGTTTTGGTCTTGCAAGTCCTGAGTGCCGAGCAGATTCAGGATGTCCACGGCTTCCACCCAATTGTGGTACAGCGGGTTGTCGGAGCGAGGGCCGTGAGCGAAATTCTTGTGCAAGGAGCAGGCCAACAGCGCGGCCACGACGCTGCCGGCGGAAGCGCCGGCCATCACGCTGAGTTTGACGCTGTGGGAGGGAGGGTTTTGCGCAGGGTCCGCTTTAGCCTGCTGCCACGCCTCCAGCGCCTCCAGCAAAAAATCAAGCACGCCGGCGGTATACGCGCCCGCCGACACCGCACCGGCCAGACAGAGGCCGATTTCAAACACGTTGTTCTGCTTTAAGTCCACTTGTGACCGGGTTTTATCGGCCGGCATGGACATGGTTTCTTCATACTGTTCGTTGGATACGAAAATCGAGTCGCTCATGGTGTTCTCCCAAAGAAACACGCGCGCTCCGTTGCCATAGAACGGTGTGACGGGGGCTTCGGTGCGGGCTGACTTATGGCTGGTGGAAAATACAAGGGACTGTAAAAATCAAAACATGACAAGTTAAATAGCATCGCCATGGTGTTTTGTAATAATAGCCGTTCCCATCTTTTGGTATTTCATGGTGTATTGTTTCGATATTTATAAAATTCAAAAATGGTTTTGATGAAAATTCTAAGCACTTTTTTGACGCATGGTGAGTGTTTTAACAGAAGAGATGATTGCCGAGCCAGCACCGTGAGGCGGCTTGGCTTATTGGGTATAGTTACATTGTTCTAATTAGATCAAGTTTAAATGACTACGTGCGATTACTAAGAATATTTGCTGTAGTACAGTTTTGTGGTTGATTTATCCAATGGAAAGCGCTGGCTTTTAATTGACGGGTGAGCGAGATGATTTTAAGAATCAGTAGCAAATAAAGGAAGCCTTTAGGTGTGCAGGCATTTTTTATCAGCCTAAATGTCAGTTGTCCGTAATGCGGCAATGGCGAATTTGATAAATATCAATTTGTCATTTTTTGTTTGACGAAAAATGCCTGTTGTTTTCAACGCCGATATTGAAAGGGCATTCATGCAAGGATTCGCACTGTTTTCTCATGGCGCCGCTCTGGCACTCAGCCTGGCCGCCGCTTCCGTCTTCGCCGTCACCATCACTCCGCCCGGTCCCGGCGGCGCGCCTATGCCGTTTTCCGCGGTGGGGCCGGCCAAGGTGGGCAAGTTCGGCATCGATCTGGACTGCAAGGCGGTGTTCAGCGGCACCGTGGACGGCTACGGCAATGTGGCCATCACCAGCGCCTCGTTCAGCGGCGGCGCGCTGTGCAAGGTGATCAAGCCCTCCGCCTCGCTCGCCTCGCCGTGGACCGGCCATGTGGACACCGCCACCCAGCTGACCTTGGACAATGTGGCGGTGAACGTGAAATCGCCGATCGCCGGCGGCCTGTGCGGGCCCACCAAGATAGTCGGCAGCGTTGCCGACAACGGCAGCGAAACCGTGATCGGCCTGGATGCGGCCCAGCTGTCCGGCGGCTGCTCCATCAGCGCGACGTTGAGCACCACGCCCTATATGCGGGTCACGCCTTAGAACCTGTTTACGATCTGCTGCGCGTCGTGAGACGTGACATGGTGAGTACCGCATTCGAAATGCTCATGTACCGTGTGTACACTCCGCTTTCTCAGCGGTTTTCGCCTTGTTTCGCTCTAGCTCGTCACGGGTAGGGCGGGGGGAGCGCGGCGATACCCACGCGGGAGGCTTGAAGGGGCCGTCGAATACAAGGTTTCCCGCGTATCTACGCAAGGCTCCGACGTCATCATCATAGAAGGATGATGAACAGGCGCTTCAGCATCAAGGGCCGGGACCCCCTGATCCGTCGCAAGACGGCGTCAGGGGTTGTGTCCGTGGCGTTTGTCCAAACAGAAGCCCGGGCGCCCTCAATGGGCCGGCGTCTGGAGAAAGTGTTCGACGATGCGTTCGGTTTCGCCGGATTGCTTCATCGCCTGCAAGGCGGCCGTCAGTCTGCCGGCCAGCGAGGCCGGGTCCAGCCGCAGCGGGTAGTTGTCCGGGTTTAAGGGCTGGTCGGCGCGGTAATCCGGATTGGGCTGCGCGCGGTAAAAGCGGGAGTGTTTGGAAAAGCCCATATGCATGGCTTGCCAGGGCTCCAGCGACGGGTGCAGCGTCAGCCCGGCCGGCCGCAGCCGCTCCCAGTAGAAGCGCAGCGTCAGTTCGTCGTAGATGTAGAAATCCGCCTTGCCGGCGCTGATCAGGCGAAAGGCGCGCTCCACATCCATTTCCGGCACTTGCAGCACCTTGATGCGCGCTTGCCACGGCAGGGGAATCAGGTCCGGGTTGCCCAGGCTGCGTAGTTCCACGCCATTGTCCAGATCGGCGTAGCCGCGTACCGCGGGGTGGCTGGCGCGGGTAATGACGACATGGCGCTCGCGCAGGCCGTTGGGCAGGAACAGGGCGATGGGCTCGCGCTCCGCGTTGTAGGTATAGCCGGGATAGAAGTCCACCTCGCCCTGCGCCAGCGCTTGCAGCACGCGCTTCTTTGGCAGGCGAACCACTTTCAGCGTGCAGCCGATTTTTTGGCAGGCGCGGCTGTACAGGGTTTTATAGATGCCTTCGTCGTTGTCGTCGTCGATATAGGGACGCCGTTCATTGGTGCGGTAGCCCATCACCAGTTCCGGATCCTGCGCCAGGGCCAGGCGGGCCTGGGCCGCGATGACGGCGATGATGATGCAAAGCGCGAGACGCATGCCGGCCCCTCCTGTATTCCGTCTTCAGCTTATGTCATTCTTCCCGCCGGCGCGCGGCGGCGGGAAATACATGATAAAAATAGATAGGTTTCCGCAAAATTCATCGCTTTTTCAAATGCATGTCCGCTTGCACAATGCCAAGCACGGCCATGTGGCTGGAAACCGGCCTTGGAGACACGGCGATGAGCACTAGACGACAATTCCTGGGCGCAAGCCTGTTGACGGCGGGCGGCATGATGGCCGCCCGCGCTTGGAGCGCGGAGCCGAACGCGGCCGGCTACCGCATGCCGGACGAGGGCGAGGGCCACGCCGCCACCTGGATGGCCTTCGGCCCCAGCCTGGAGGTGTGGGGCACGAGTCTGCTGCCGGTGGTGCGGCGGGATCTGGCGCGAGTGGCCCAGGCCATCGCCGCCCACGAGCCGGTGCGCATGCTGACGCGCGCCGAGGACATGGTGCTGGCGGCCAAGCTGTGCGGCCCCAAGGTGGAACTGGTGGAGCAGCCGCTGGACGATCTGTGGATACGCGACAGCGGCCCGATCTTCGTCAAGGGCAAGGGCGGGGCGGCGGCGGTGGATTTCAACTTCAACGGCTGGGGCGGCAAGCAGGCGCACCGTAGGGACGCCAAGGTGGCGGCCGCGGTGGCGGCCAAGAGCGGCGCGCCGGTCGTGCGGACCTCGCTGGTGCTGGAGGGCGGCGGCATCGAGGTGGACGGCGAGGGCACCGCCATCATCACTGAAAGCTGCGTGCTCAACCCCAATCGCAACCCGGGCCTGAGCAAGGCGCAGTGCGAGCGCGAACTGCGCCGGCTGCTGGGCGTGGACAAGGTGATCTGGCTGCCCGGCATCGCCGGCCGCGACATCACCGACGGCCATACCGATTTTTACGCCCGTTTCGCCCGCCCCGGCGTGGTGGTGGCCGGCCTGGAGACGGACTCGCAGTCTTACGATTATCAGGTGACGCGCCGTCATCTGAGCCTGCTGCGCCAGGCGCGGGACGCGCGCGGCCGCAAGTTGGAGGTGGTGGTCTTGCCGGGGCCGGAGCGGGTGAGGCCGGAGTATGAGGGCCACGAGATGGCGGCCGGCTATATCAATTTCTACGTCTGCAACGGGGCGGTGATCGCGCCGGAGTTCGGCGACGCCAAGGCGGACCGCAACGCGGGCGCGGCCTTGCGCGAGCTCTTCCCGCAACGCGAGGTGGTGCAGTTGAACATCGACGGCATCGCTGCAGGCGGCGGGGGCATTCATTGCGCGACCCAGCAGCAACCGGCTTGAGCATGCGTTCACAGCCCGCTGCGCGTCCGCGCCGGCCGGAAATCAGGAGGACATATTCGGATGGAGAAAGGCGATAACAGCGGCGGGCCGCAGGCGGCCGAGCGGGAAGACCCGGCGACGGGCGCGCTTGGCCGCCTGCCCTCGCTGCGGCTGCTGACCGGCTTCGAAGCCGCCGCGCGCCTGGGCAGCGTTTCCCGCGCCGCCGAGGCGCTGCATCTGTCGCAGTCCGCGGTCAGTCATCAGATTCAACAGCTGGAGGCCTTTGTCGGCCAGCCTTTGTTCCAGCGAGTGGGCCGCGGCATCGAACTGACCTTTGCCGGCGAAATGCTGCAACAAAGCGTGCGGCGCGCGCTGGACACGCTGCGGCGCGGGCTGGACCGCATCGCGGTCTACACGGACCCGGGCCTGGTGGTGCTGGTGGGGCCGGCTTTTTTACTGCACGGCTGGCTGCAGGGACGCTTGGACCGGCTGCGCGCCGCCCATCCCGACATCGTGCCTTTGTTATCCATAGACGAGGAGCCGGGCCAGGCCGATGAGATCGACGTGGACATCGTCATCGGCCGGCAGCCGATGGCGACGGCCGGCTGGGAGGACGCAGTCTGGCTGCGCGAGGACTGGCGTTTCGTCGCCGCGCCGGCCTTGGCGGAACAGCTGGCGGCGTTGCCGGCCGAGCGCCATCCGCAGCTGGCGCGCTTGATCTGCCTGGAAAAGACGCGCATGCCGGAGGAGGCGGAGGCCGCGGTGCAAGTGCTGCTGCCGCGTTTCGGCGTCGCCGCCGTTTACGACGCGCCGCAACTGGCGCTGGACGCGGCCCTGCGCGGCCACGGCATCGCCTGTCTGCCGTCGCCGGCCTTGGAGGAGGCGCTAGCCGAAGGCAGGCTGCGCGAGCTGGCCGGCTACCCGCGCCGGCCCGGCGCGCAATGGTGGTTGTCCCGGCCGCGCGACGCGCTGCGCAGCGAGGCGATGGCGAATCTGTTTGATTGGCTGCGGGAAGAGGGCGGCGGCGAGTCGGCGCCGCTTTAGGTCCTGTTCACAGTCTGCCGCTATTCGTGAAACGCGGCGCGGGGAGCACGGCTTCGAAATGCTCATGCGCCGCGAGCACATTCCGCTTTCTCCGCCGCAACGCCTGGCCTCGCCCTCGCTCGCGAGGCTTTGAACAGGCGCTTAGTCCGCCAGTTGCGCCCGTCGCGGCAGGTCCGGGCCGCGCCGCGCGCAGGTGAGGGCGGCGGCGCGCGTTGCGAAGCGGACCAGATCCTCGGTTTCCGCCCGGCTCAGCGCCGCCAGCCCGTCCGGGCTCAGCCGGCCCAGCTCGGCCAGCCGGCACAGCAGCGTGGCCTGGAAGCTATCGCCCGCGCCCACGGTGTCCACCACCTGGACGGCGGCGGCCGGCTGTTCCCATTCGCCGTGACGGCGGCTGAACACGCGCACGCCTTGTTCGCCGCGGGTCAGCAGCAGCAACTGGCATGGCGGGGCGAGCCAGCCGCGGGCGCAGGCTTCGATCTCCTGTCCCGGATACAGCAGGGCCAGATCCTCGGCGCTGACCTTGATCAGATGGGCGTGGCGGCGATGGATGTCCAGGCATTGCCGCCAGCGCGCCCGTTCCGGCTCCACGTTCAGCCGCAGATTGGGATCCAGCGAGATCAGCCGCCGGCCGCTTTCGCGGGCCGCCAGCGCTTGCAGCGCCTCGCCGCCGGGGCGGCCCACCAAGGCGTAGGAGCCGAAGTGGACGGCGGCGACCTCGTCGTCCAGCGTCGGCAGCTCCTCCGGGCGCAGGCTGGCTTCCGGCGCGCGCTCGCCGTAGAAGCCGTATTGCGGCTGGCCGTCTGCGTCCACGCTCACCATCGCCAAGGTGGTGGGCAGATCGCGCGGCAGCAGATAGCGTCCGTCCACTCCCTCCCGCTCCAACAGCCGCCGCAGCTGCGCGCCCAGATAATCGTTGGACAAGGGCGTCAGCAGGGCGGCGCGCCGGCCCAGCCGCGCCAGGCCCACGGCCACATTGAACGGCGAGCCGCCGGGCACGGCGCGGTAGTTCAGCTGCGGCCATTCCGCCGCGCCGGGTTCCAGGAAAAAATCGTACAGGGCTTCGCCGCAGCACAGAATCATGGGGAGGTCTCCGCAAATGAGGGGGGCCGCGCCTGGTAGAGGGCGCGAAAGTGACGCAGGCGAGCTTGCAAGGCCTGATGCCGGGCGGCGTCCGGCGCGCAGCGCGCCCGCAGCGGCGGTTTGGCGCAGACGGCGCCGAGGTCGCCGCCGTCCGCCAGCCAGCCCAGGCGGGCCGCGCCCAGCGCGGCGCCGGCTTCGCCGCCCTGATGGGTGAGGATTTCGGCGTCCAGCGCGTCGGCCAGCAACTGCGCCCAGAACGGGCTGCGCGCGCCGCCGCCCACCAGGGACAAGGCTCGCGGCGCGGCGCCGGCGGCGCGCAGCGCGTCCAGCCCGTCCGCCATGCCGAAGGCGACGCCCTCCAGCACCGCGTAGCCGAGCGCGGCGCGGCCGTGCGCCTGGCTCAGGCCCCAGAAGGCGCCCGGGGCGAAGGGGTCGTTGTGCGGAGTGCGCTCGCCGGACAAATAGGGCAGGAACACCGGCGCGGCGGCTTGCTCCGCCGGGCTCAGCCGCTCGACTTCCGTCAGCAGCGTCGCCTCGTCCACGCCGGCCAGCCGGCAGAACCAGCGCAGGCAGCTGGCGGCGGACAGCATCACGCTCATCAGGCTCCAGCGCCGGGGCAGCGCATGGCAGAAGGCGTGCAGCGCCTGCGCCGGATTGGGGCGGAAACGGTCGTCGACGACGAAGATCACCCCGGAGGTGCCCAGGGACAGGAAGCCGTCGCCGGGGGCGATCGCGCCGATGCCGACGGCGCTGGCCGCGCCGTCCCCGGCGCCGCCGGCGATCAGCGGCGGCTGAGCGATGCCCCAGGCGGCGGCCGCCGCCGGGCTCAGCCGTCCGGCCGGCGCCAGTCCCTCCACCAGCCGCGGCATCTGGCGGCGCGACAGTCCGCCGGCGTCCAGCAGCTCCTCGGACCAATCGCGGCGGCCCACGTCCAGCCACAAGGTGCCGGAGGCATCCGAGGTGTCGGTGATCTTGTCGCCGCTCAGGCGCAGGCGCAGATAGTCCTTGGGCAGCAGCACGGCGGCGACGGCGCGGAAGCTCTCCGGCTCATGCCGCGCCAGCCAGCGCAATTTGGGCGCGGTGAAGCCGGGCATGGCCAGGTTGCCGGCGACGGCGTGGAGCCGCGGCGCGGCGGCGGTCAGCTCGGCGCATTCGGCCACGCTGCGCAAATCGTTCCACAAGATGGCCGGCCGCAGCACCCGGTCCCGGCTGTCCAGCAGCACCGCGCCGTGCATCTGGCCGGACAGGCCGACGGCGCGGGTGGCGGCCAGCGCGGCCGGCGCCTGCTCGCGCAGCTTGGCGACCGCCGCGCAGGCGGCGCGCCACCAGTCTTCCGGGTCTTGCTCGGCCCAGCCCGGCCGCGGCCGCGACACGTCCAGCGCCGCGCCGGCGCTGGCGAGCGGGCGGTTGTCGCCGTCCAGCAGTACGGCCTTGATTTCCGAAGTGCCCAGATCGATGCCCAGATACATGGTTTTGTCCTTGGAGGGAGTGGCGGACGGCCGGATGGCGGCTCTCTCGCGCAGTCTATCCCCGTCCGCGGCCGTCCAGCCAGCTGTCCACCCGCGCCAATGCGGCGCGCAAGGGCGCGACAAGCGCCGGGCTGCCGGCCAAGGGGCCCCAGAGCGCCGGGTCCGCGCAGTAGGCGGCCACCGGGTCGGCGGCCGCCAGCATGCGATGGCAGGCGGCGATGTCCATGCTGCCGTCCCGGTAGGCGTAGCCCAGCCGGCCGGCGCGCCAGCGTTGCAAAAAGCGCAGGAACAGCGCCGGCAGCATGGCGCAGGCGTCCGGCCGGCGGCCGGCGTCGATGGATTCCCGCAGCGTGGGCGCGATGAAGCCGGGCAGCTTGGCGTAGCCGTCCGCCGCCACGCGCTGATTGCTGTCGCCCAGCGCCGGATTGCCGAAGCGCTCCAGCACGCTGTCGCGGTAGCCGGCCAGGTCCAGCGGGCTGGGGCTGAGGCAGGGGATCACGTCCTGGCTGACGTAGTCGTGAGCCAGTTGCCGGATGTCCGGGTCCGCCGCGCCCTGGTGGATGAAGTCCAGGCCAAGCAGGCTGCCGGCCCAGGCGATGCCGCTGTGGCTGGCGTTGAGGATGCGGATCTTGGCTTCCTCATAGGGCTGGACATCGGCCACCAGCTGCGCGCCGACGCGCTCCAGCGCCGGGCGGCCGGCGGCGAAGCGGTCCTCTATCACCCACTGGGTGAAGGATTCGGCGGTGATCGCGCAGGGGTCGCGCCAGCCGGTGGCGGCGGCCACCCGCTCCGCCAGCTCCGGCGGCGGCCGCGGGGTGATGCGGTCCACCATGGCGTTGGGGCAGCTGCTGTGGCGGCGTGTCCACGCCAGCAGCTCGGTTTCCTGGCGCAGGGTCAGAAACTGTTCCAGGCCCTGGCGGAAGCGCTCGCCGTTGTGGCGCAGATTGTCGCAGTTGAGCAAGGTGAGCGCGCCGCCGCCGCGCGCCGCGCGCGCGCGCAAAATCGCGGCGACGGCGCCGTACAGGGTGTTGAGCCCGCCGTGCAAATCGTCCGCCAGCTCCGGATTGGCGGTGTCCAGCGCCTGCTCCTGGTTCAGGTAGTAGCCGGCTTCGGTGACGGTGAAGGAGATCACCCGGGTGGCCGGATGAGCGCCTTCGCCTATCAGCGCGCTCAGTTGGCGGTCCCAGGGCAGCACCGCGTCGATGGCGCGGATGCGCCGGTAGCGGCGCTCGCCGGCCGGGCTGACGGTTTCCAGCGTGTACTGGCCTTGCTGCGCCGCCAACTGCTCCAGCAGCGGGTTCAGGTCGGCGCGGATATTGCCGACGGCCAGCCGCCAGGGCTCGGCGTCGGCGCCGGCCAGTTGGTCCAGATAGACGGCCTGGTGGGCGCGGTGGAAGGCGCCGGCGCCGATATGCAGCCAGCGCGGCGGGGTGGGGGCAAGTGTCATCGCGGGTTCCATGGCGGGGTTTAGCGCGGCAGGCGCGGCAGGGCCAGGCCGTCCTCGCGGAACAGGTGGCAGTGTCGCGGCAGGGCGCTGAAGCCGGTTTCGTCGCCGGCGGCGAAGTCCTGCGCGTCCGAGATCCGGCTGATCAGCGGCTCGTCGGCGTCCGGCGCCTCGGCGTACAGATAGGCGCAGTCGCCCAGGCTTTCCACCGCGGCCACGCGGGCGCGCAGCGCCGCTGGCCCGGGGGCCGGTTGCAGGTGTTCCGGGCGGACGCCTACGGCGACGGCGTCGCCGGGCTTCAGGTCTTGCGCCGTCACCGCCGCCAGCAGCTCGCCGCCGCCGTCCAGACGCACGGCCACGCCTGCCGGCTGGATGCTCAACACGCGGCCCGGCAGAAAATTCATCCGCGGCGAGCCGATGAAGCCGGCGACGAAACGGTTGGCCGGATGGTGGTAGAGCGCGCGCGGCGCGCCCACTTGTTCGACGCGGCCGGCCGACAGCACCACGATCTTGTCCGCCAGCGTCATCGCCTCCACCTGATCGTGGGTCACGTAGATCATGGTGGTTTTCAGTTGCTGGTGCAGGCGGGCGAACTCCAGCCGCATTTTGACCCGCAGCGCCGCGTCCAGATTGGACAGCGGCTCGTCGAACAAGAACACCTTGGGTTGGCGGGTGATGGCGCGGCCTATGGCCACCCGTTGGCGCTGGCCGCCGGACAGAGCCTTGGGCTTGCGCTCCAGCAGGTGGTCGATGTGCAGGATGGCGGCGGCGCGGCGCACCGCGGCGTCGATCTCGGCGCGGCTCTTGCCGGCCAGTTTGAGGCCGAAGGCCATATTGTCGTACAAGCTCATATGCGGGTAGAGCGCGTAGGACTGGAACACCATGGCGATGCCGCGCTTGGCCGCCGGCACCTCGTTCATGCGTTCGCCGCCTATCTCCAGCTCGCCGTCGCTGATCTCCTCCAGGCCGGCGATCATGCGCAGCAGCGTGGACTTGCCGCAGCCGGACGGGCCGACGAAGACGACGAATTCGCCGTCGTCGATGTGCAGTTGAATGTCGGACATCACTTCCGGACCGTCGCCGTAGCGTTTGCCGACATGGCGCAATTGGACGCTTGCCATGCGTTTTCTCCTTTCAGTATTTCAGAACGGACGGGCTTGCAGCCGGCGCACCAGCTCCGGCAGCCGCCGCATATCGTCGAAGACCAGGCCGGCCCCGGCGGCCAGCAGCCGCTCCGCGTGGCCGGCGGCGATGTGGCCGGCGCCGGCGAAGCCCAGCACGCGCAGGCCGGCGGCGCGGGCGGCGGTGACGCCGGTGACGCTGTCCTCCAGCGCCAGGCAGCGATCCGGCGCGGCGCGCAGCGAGCGGCAGGCCGCCAGGTAGACATCCGGCGCCGGCTTGGCCGCGCCCACCTCGTCGGCGCAATGCACGCGGCCCTGGAACAAGGGCCACAGCCCGGTGCGGCGCAACGCCGCGCGCACCCGCGCCCCGGCGCTGTTGCTGGCCACCGCCTTGGGCAAGGGGATGGCGCGCAAGGCGGCGGCCACGCCGGGCACGGCCCGCAGCCGCGCCGCCACCTCGGCGTCCACCGCCCGGCGGATGCGCGCGATCTCGTCCGGCGTCAGCGGCAAGGGGTGCTGGCGGGCGATGTCGGTCAACAGCGCTTCCAGCGTCATGCCCAGCCGCGGCTGGATCACCGCGGCCGCGTCCACGCCGGACGGCAGGCGCGCCGCCAGCTGCGTTTGCAGCGCGCGCTGGGCGGCGGCCTCGCTGTCCAGCAGCACCCCGTCGCAATCGCAGACCAGATGGGCGACGGCGGCGCTCATTTGACCGCTCCGAAGGTGAGGCCGCGCACCAGCTGCTTTTGCGTCAGCCAGCCCAGCGCCAGGATGGGCGCCACCGCCAGCAGCGAGGCGGCGGACAGCTTGGCCCAGAACAGGCCCTCCGGGCTGGAGTAGGAGGCGATGAACACCGTCAGCGGCGCGGCGTGGGCGCTGGACAGATTGATGCTCCAGAACGCCTCGTTCCAGCTCAGAATCAGCAGCAGCAAGCTGGTGGACGCCAGGCCGGGCAGGGCCATCGGCAGCAGCATATGCGTGATTTCCTGCCACAGGCCGGCGCCGTCCATGCGCGCCGCTTCCAGGATTTCGCGCGGCACTTCGCAGAAATAGGTGTAGGCCATCCACACCGCGATCGGCAGATTGGCCAGCGCGTAGACCAGCGCCAGCCCGGTCACGGTATCCAGCAGGCCGCCCTGTTTCAGCAGCAGATAGACCGGCAGCAGCACGCCCACCGAAGGCAGCATCTTGGTGGACAGCATCCACAACAGCAGCGGCTGCGCGCGCGCGCCGGGATGGAAGGCCAGGCTATAGGCGGCCGGTACCGCCAGCAGCAGGCTGAGCGCGGTGGCGCCGAAGGACACGGCGACGGAATGGCCGGCAAAGGCCAGGTAGTCGCTGCGGGCGAACACCTCGCGGAAGCTGTCCAGCGTGGGCTGGAACCACAGGCTGAGCTGGTAGGCCTGGGCCTCGGTCTTGAAGGCGGTCAGCAGCATCCACAGGATGGGGAAGAACAGCAGCAGGGCGATCAGCCAGGCCGCGGCGGAGGTGGCGGCGTAGCGCCAGGACAGCGTCGCTTTCGCGTTCATGTTTGTCGTTCCTCCTTGAAGTTCTGCGCCAGCATGCGGATCAGGAACACCGCCACGATATTGGCCAGCACCACCGCCAGCACGCCGCCGGTGGACGCCAGGCCGACATCGAATTGCTGCAAGCCCACCGCGTAGATCAAAAAGGACAGCGTGGTGGTGGCGGTGCCGGGGCCGCCGCCGGTGGTGGCGTAGATTTCCGCGAACACCGATAGCAAAAAGATGGTTTCAATCATCACCACCACGCCGATGGGCCGCCTCAGATGCGGCAGGACGATGTGGAAGAACATGGCCAGCGGGCCGGCGCCGTCGATCTGGGCGGCTTCCTTCTGCTCCGGGTCCAGCGACTGGATGGCGGTGAGCAGGATCAGGAAGGCGAAGGGCAGCCATTGCCAGCTGACGATCAGGATGAGAGAGAACATCGGGTACTGGCCCAGCCAGTCCACCGGCGGCAGGCCCAGCGCTTGCGCGGCGGCGGCGAACAGGCCGTAGACCGGGTGCAGCAGCATGTTCTTCCAGATCAGCGCGCCCACGGTGGGCATCACGAAGAATGGCGCGATGGCCAGCAGCCGGGCCGGGCCGCGGCCGAAGCAGGGCTGGTCGAACAGCACCGCCATCAGCACGCCGCCGACGACGGAGATCAGCAGCACCGCGCCGGTCAGCAGCAAGGTGTTGGCGATGGAGGGGACAAAGGCCGGATCGCTCCACAGGAAGCGGTAATTGTCCAGGCCGGCGAAGCCGGATTCGTCCGGGCTCAGCAGGCTGTAGCGGTTGACCGAGAAATACAGGGTCATCGCCAGCGGCACCAGCGACCACAGCAACAGACTGAGCACCGCCGGGGCCAGCAGCCAGCGCTGTACGCCGCCGCGGCGCGGCCTGGGCGGCGGGGCCGCGCCGGCGGCGGCGCGCAAAGTGTGAGCGGGAGAGGGCATGGGTTTTCCTCCGGACCGCCGCGACGGCGGTCGTGGGTGGATGGGAGCGGCGAAGCGCTGGGAGCAGACTCCGTAGGTTCTACGGCTTCTGATAACCGCCTTGCCGCACCGCCCGGTCCGCCGCCGCCTGGCCGGCTTTCAGCGCCGCGTCCACGCTGCTTTGACCTGCCAACGCGCCGGAAACGGCCTGGCCCACCACGGTGCCGAAGGACTGGAACTCCGGGATGCCGACATACTGGATGCCGGTATAGGGCACTTTTTTCAGCGCCGGCTCATTGGGGTTGGCCTGCTGGATCGCCGCCAGCACGAATTTGGCGAAGGGCGCGGCCTTCTGGTATTCCGGCTGCTGGTAAGTGGACAGGCGGGTGCCGGGCGGCACCGAGGTCCAGCCCTGATCCTTGGCCACCAGCCGGATGTAGTCCTTGGAGGTGGCCCATTGCGCAAACTGCTTGGCCGCCGCCTGCTGGCGCGAGGACTTGGGCACCGCCAGCGCCCAGGACCACAGCCAGCTGGAGCCCTTGGGCGTCACCCCCGTCGGCGCTTGGGCGAAGCCCACCTTGTCCGCCACCTGGGATTCCTTGGGGTTGAACAAGAGTCCGGCGGCCACGGTGGCGTCTATCCAGATGCCGCATTTGCCGCTGGCGAACAGGGTCAGGTTCTCGTTGAAGCCGTTGGTGCTGGCGCCGGGCGGGCCGTAGCGGCGCATCAGGTCCACGTAGAAGTTCAGCGACTGCTTCCACTCCGGGCTGTCTATCGTCGGCCGCCATTGCTCGTCGAACCAGCGGCCGCCGTTGGTGTGGATCAGGGTGGACAGATAGGCCATGTTCTCGCCCCAGCCGGCCTTGCCGCGCAGGCAGATGCCGTACACCCCGCCTTTTTCCTTCAGCGTTTTGGCGAAGCCGGCGATCTGCTGGTAAGTGGGCCGCTCCGGCATGTTCAGCCCCAGTTTGGCGAACAAGTCCTTGCGGTAATAGGTCATCGAGCTTTCCACGTAGAAGGGCAGCGCGTACAGCTGGCCCTTGTAGGACAGCGCGTCGCGCGCGGTCTTGACCACATCGGCCAGCTCATAGCCGGGCGCCAGTTGATCCATGGGCTGCAACCAGCCTTTTTGGGCCCAGATCGGCGCTTCGTAGGTGCCTATCGTCATCAGATCGAATTTGCCGCTCTTGGTGGCGATGTCGGTGGTGACGCGCTGGCGCAGCATGTTTTCCTCCAGCACCACCCAGTTGAGCTTGATGCCGGGGTTTTGCGCCTCGAAGGCCGGGGACAGCTTTTTCAGCGTGATCATGTCCGGGTTGTTCAGCGTGGCGATGGTGAGGGTGGCGGCGTGGGCGGAGCCGGCCAGCAGCAGGGTGGCGGCCAGCGGGAAGCGGCAGGGTCTGGTCATGGCGTTTCTCCTTGCTTGAAGCGTTGAGGACAAAGCTGGTGCGGCCGGCTTGCCGGGCGCGATGCGGCGGCGGCTCGGGCCCGCTCGGGGCGGTGTCTGCGGTTCTGGATCGGGTATTGAGGCGTGAATCAGGGCGGCTTAGAACGTGTTTGCGATCTCGCTAGCTAAGGCGAGACAAGGCGTTGCGGCTGAGAAAGCGGCGTGTACATACGGTACATGAGCATTTCTAAGCGGTACTCACCGTGTCACGTCTCACGACGCGCAGCAGATCGTAAACAGGTTCTCAGCTCATCCAGTTGCCGCCGTCCACGTTCAGCGTCTGGGCGGTGATGTAGTCCGCGTCGGCGGAGGCGAGAAACACCGCCGCGCCGCATAAATCCTCCGGCCTGCCCATGCGGCCCAGCGGCACCGCCGCGCCCACCCGCCGTTTTTTCTCGCCGGGGCCAAGGCTCTCGTAAAGGGCGAACTGCGCGTCCACCTGATCCCACATCGGCGTGTCCACCACGCCGGGCGCGATGGCGTTGACGTTGATGCCGTGCGGCGCCAGCGCCAGGGCGGCGGACTGGGTGTAGCTGATCACCGCCGCCTTGCTGGCGCAGTAATGGGCCACCAGCGCCTCGCCGCGGCGGCCGGCCTGGGACGACAGATTGATGATCTTGCCGCCCTCGCCCTGGGCCGCCATTTGCCGCGCCGCCGCCTGCATCAGGAAGAACATGCCCTTGACGTTGACGGCGAACAGCCGCTCATAGCTGTCCCAGCTGGCTTCCAGCAGCGGGGCCAGGTCGAACAGCGCCGCGTTGTTGTAGAGGATGTCCACGCGGCCGAAGCGCTCGATCGCGGCGCGGACGATGTGTTCGATATCGTCGCGCTTGCCGATGTCGGCGGCCAGCAAGGCCGTGTTGTCCGCGTCCGCCCCGCCGGCCAGCGCCAGCAGTTCCGGGCTCAGCCGCAGGTCCACCAGCAGGCAGCGCGCGCCTTCGGCCAGATAGCGGCGCGCCACCGCCAGCCCGATGCCGCCGGCCGCGCCGGTGACGATGGCCACCTTGTGTTTCAACTTCATGCTTTCTCCTCCAAAGATTATTTTTGAGCATTTGCTCTTGTTGTGGGCAAATATTCGATAAAATGGAGAAGGCTGTCAAGCGCAGAGGGCGAAAAAGAAGTGCTGCATAGCAGCATGATTTTTAAGAAAAACTTGCCGCCCGTGACGACGGCGGGGCCGGTTCCGGCGTGGCATGGCTTGTCATTGCGGCGCTATGCCGCTTGGCGTATAAACACCTATGTGTATAAACGCCTTGTGGAGGATGTCATCATGAACACCGTTCGCTGGAATATCGCCGTGTCGCCGGAGGTGGATCAGTCCGTGCGCATGTTCATCGCCGCGCAAGGAGGCGGCCGCAAGGGCGATTTGTCGCGTTTCATCGAGGAGGCCGTGCGCGCCTACTTGCTGGAGAGCGCCGCCAAGCAGGCCAAGAGCGCCGCGGCCGGCATGAGCGAAACGGAGCTGAGCGAGCTGATAGACGAAGCGGTGCAATGGGCGCGTGAAGACTGATGCGGGTCATCTTGGACACCAATGTGCTGCTGGGCGCGTTGATTGCGCCAAGCGGTCCGGCGGATGTCATCTATCGCGCCTGGCGCGCTTCGCGCTTCGAATTGCTGACCTCCGCGGCGCAACTCGATGAGCTGCGCCGCGCCAGCCGTTACCCCAAGCTCAGGGCCATCCTGCCCGCGCATCGCGTTGGCACCATGGTTAACAATTTGCAGCGCGCCATCGTATTGGACGTTTTGCCGCCGCTGCCGCCTGGGGTGGAGGCGACGGATCCGAACGACGTTTTCCTGCTGGCGATGGCCTTGGCGGGCGAGGCGGACTATCTGGTGACGGGGGACCGCCGCGCCGGCTTGCTGCAACGCGGCAGCATCGGCCGCGCGCGCATCGTCACCCCGGCCATTTTCTGTTCTGATAACCGGTTCACGATCTAGCGAGCAAGAGGAACCGCGCTGAGAAAGCGGAATGTACTCGTGATACATGAGCATTTCGAAGTGGTGCTCGCCGTGTGACGTCTCACGATGCGTCGCAGATTGTGAACAGGCTCTGAGCTGCTTTGACGCAGCGACAAGGATTGGTAAGCGAGGAGGGTGTTTTGTCCAAACAGCAGGAAAAGCTGGACCAGGCGGCGCGGGCCGCCTGGCTGTATTACGTGGCGGGCAAGACCCAGAACGAGATCGCCGAGCAGCTACAAGTGTCGCGCCAGGTGGCGCAGCGGCTGGTGGCGGCGGCGGTGGACCAGGGCCTGGTCAAGGTGACGGTGACGCATCCGGTGGCGGCCTGTCTGGAATTGGCGGAAGCCTTGCGCCGGCGTTTCGGCCTGCAACTGTGCGAGGTGGTGCCGGCCGACGCAGACACGCCGGCGGAACTGCGCAAGAAGCTGGCGGTGGCCGGCGCGCGCGTGTTCGAGCGCTATTTGCAGCAGCCGCGCCCGCTGGTGGCGGCGCTGGGCTCCGGCCGCACGCTCAAGGCCGTGATCGACGAACTGGGCGACATCCACAGCCCGCAGCACCGGCTGGTGTCGCTGATCGGCACCATCGCCCACGACGGCTGCTCCAACCGCTACGATGTGGCGCTGCCGGCGGCGCAGAAAACCCAAAGCCGTTACTACCTGCTGCCGGCGCCCTTGTACGCCGACAGCGCCGACGACCGCGCGCAATGGTGCCACCACCGGCTGTACCGCGCGGTGGAAGCGCTGGGCGCGGAGGCCGACGTGGCCTTCATCGGCATCGGCGCCATTGAACCGGGCTGCCCCTTGCAGGAGGACGGCTTTCTGGATCAGGAGGAGATTGCCGGGCTGATGGCGCGCCAGGCGGTGGCGGAGCTGCTGGGCCGGCCGATGGACAGCGCCGGCCGGCTGGTAGGCGAAGCGGTGCAGCAGCGGGTGACCAGCCTGGCCTTGCGGCAGCGGCCGGCCAAGCCGGTGATCGCCTTCGCCGGCGGCGAGGGCAAGGCGGCGGCCATCCTGGCGGCGCTGCGCGGAGAATGGCTGTCCGGCCTGGTCACCGACGAGGCCTGCGCGCGCAAGATGCTGGAAGGATGAGGCCAGCGGCCTCTAAGAAGCTGTTTACGATCTGCTGCGCTTCGTGGAGCGTTGCACGGTGAGTACACGCTCAAAATGCTTTGTGCCACGTGTACATTCCGCTTTTTCGCTTGTTTTCGCCTTATCTCGCCCTGGCTCGCGAGACTTTGAGCTGGCTCTGAAAGGTGGCGCGCATGAGCGCGGGCGGGCTCGGAACCGGCTCGTCTCTCTTGCGCAGCGTGAGCCGCGGCGCGGCGAGCGCGGCTTCTAAAACGCATGGGCGCCGTTTGCGCTGGCCGCCGTCTCGGCCGCAAGCGCCAGTCTCGCGCTGGCTGGCGCGACGGTCACGCCGCCGCTCAGGAGGTCACCGCCTCCAGCTTGGCCGCCGCCAGCTGCAAACGTTGCTGCAGCGGCTCCAGCAAGGCCCACAGCGCCTTGCCGCGCAGTTGCGCGTTTTCGGTGTGGCGCAGCATCAGCAGCAGCGCGCTCAGCGCCTCGCAGCACTGGCGCAGCTCGTCCGCGATATCGTCGTAATGCTCGCAGCAGCGGGACAGATAGGCGAGCTCGAGATCGATGGCGGCGAGGGCGGGGTTGTCGGCGCGCTGCGCGTGCAATTGCTGCACGGTCTTGATCAGGCGGGCGAGCGGCTTGGCCGGCGGCGGCTTGGCGAATCGGGCGAGGAGGGTGCGTATCGGCATGGCTGCTCCTAAAGGGGGCCAGCGGCGCGGCCGGCTTGCCGCCGGCGCGCCGGCCGGGGCTGGACCGGCCGGATTCGCGCTTTCCAGAGGGCGGGCTTAGAATGCACGAATCGTGTCGGCGCCTGGTTTGGCCTTGACGCAAGCGCGGCCTGGCGGATGGCCGCCGGGCCTGGGCCGGCTCAGCCTTGACGGCGTCGGCCGCTTCTTGTCATCGGCATGGAAACATCTGACCACGATTGAGGTTTATTGCAAATGCGAGCGTGGTCCGTCATGCGGGAAAATAAATATATTCAATAAAGTCAATGCATTGCATGGACCGCGAATGTTGTTTTTCCGTCTATCAGCTGGGTCCGTTGTTGAATCTGAGGGGGTGGGCAGTGGAATCTCTTGGCAAACGACTGAGGTTTATCCGCGATACGGTGCTGAAAGAAGCGCGCGACGTCACCGCGCAGAAACTGGGCATCTCGCTGGTGTCGCTGCAAAACTACGAAGGCGGCGCGCGCCAGCCGTCCGCCGTGCTGGTGGCCAAGTTTTCGCGTTTGACCGGCGTGCGGGCGGATTGGCTGCTGTTCGGCGAGGGCGAGGCCTTGCCGGGCGAGGCCGGTCCGCGGACCGGCGAGACGGCGGAGCGCTATGCGCCGCAGGGCGCGCATGTGGAGGTGCCGTGTTACGGCGCCGGCGCGGCCTTGCCGCTGGCGCAGGGCTGGCTGGCGTCCCGGCTCAAGCTGCCGGCCGAGCAGCTGGCGGTGGTGGCGGTGGCCGGCGACGCGATGGCCGGGGTGTTGAACGACGGCGATCTGGCCCTGGTCAACCGGGCGGAGACGCAGCCGGGCAGCGGCTTGTACGCGCTGGAGCTGAACGGCGAGGTGGTGGTGCGCCGGGCGCAGCGGCTGCCGGGCGGCAAGCTGGGGCTGTCCAGCGCCAATGAGGCTTATCCGCCGTTTGAGGTGGACCTGGCCGCGCCGCCGGCGGATTTCTCGGTGTTGGGACGGGTGGTGTGGCTGGGGCGGCAGGTGTAGCGCTCGCCTGTTCATGGTCTTTGCTGACGGGAAGTCTTGTTCAAAGCCTTGAATCCGCTGCGTGGCTAGGCAGCATTTCACGCACTGAAGAAATCGTAATGTGAGCCTACAAGTTTAAAAAACGGATATTTTTATTTGCGAAGGAGAATAAGGAAATGTCGAATAACAATTTTACGAGTGTAGTCTCCGTTCTTCACGTGAATGATTTTGACGGAGCCGTTGAATGGTACGCCACATGGCTTGGGCGCAAGCCAGATGTGACCCCTTATGAGGGCGTCGCCGAATGGCAGCTGGCGAAAAATGCTTGGATTCAAGTTTCGCTGGCTCCTGACCCTAGCCTTGCGGGTAAATCATCTGTGGTATGCGGTGTCCACGATATCGAAACACAGAGGGCCGTTTGTCAAGACGCTGGTATTGCCGCTAGCGAAACACAGGACCTAGGATTCATAAAGCTTGCGCAAGTGAGCGATCCAGCCGGAAACACGGTGATGTTCGTTCAAGAAATGTAGAGCCGTCCTGATTGTCGAAAGACGTGAAACTGACAATGTTAGCCGCTCTTAGAACGTGTTTACGATCTCGCGAGCAAGAGCGAGACAAGGCGAAAACGAGCGAAAAAGCGGAATGTACACGTGGTACATGAGCATTTTGAGCTTGTTTTTAACGCCCATTTCTATCCATCCCGCCGATGCGCAGCAGATCGTAAACAGGTTCTTAGGCCCCGCGCTCACCCCATCATCTTTCTCCACCACCAGCGCCAGCGCGCCATCGGCTTGCCGTCCGCGTTCAGCGGCCGGCCGTCGTCGGCGAAGCGTTCCGGCGGCCCCAGCGGCTTGCCCTCGACAAAATTCTGCCGTTCCGCCAGCGCGCCGTTGGGGTGGTAGCGCTGTTGCAGGCCGTGCTTGAGGCCGTTGCGGTAGACCGCCAGCTCCGCCGCCTGGCCGTTGGGAAACAGGGTGCGGGTTTCGCCGTGCGGCAGGCCGTGGCGGTAATGGGCCTGGCGTTGCAGCGCGCCCTCCGGCGACCAGTACTGCGCCGCGCCGTGCAGCTGGCCGCGCTGGTAATGCAGCTGGGCCGAGGGCTGGCCGCCGGGGTGCAGCAGGGTGGCCGGGCCGTGCAACTGGCCATCCTGGTAGTGGAAGCGCGCCAGCGGCGCGCCGGCCTGATCGATGCGCGCCGGGCCTTGCAGCTTGCCGTCGGCCAGCTGGCCGACGAAGCGCTGCTGGTCTTGCTGGAGGTCTATCGGTTCCGCCATCGCGTCAGTTCTGCTGGATCAGCCCGCCCTTGAGGGTGAGCATGCCGCCGCCGTCCACGGTCTGGCTGGCGCTGGCTTTGTTGGTCAGCGACACCCCGGCGTCGTTGGTCAGGGTGGTGCCGGCTTTATTGGTCAGCTCGGTGCCCGCCTGGTTGGTGAGCCCGGTGCCGGCCTTATTGGTCAGGCTGGTGCCGGCCTGGGCGGTGTAGGCGGCGTCGCTCTTGGCGGTGAAGGCGCCGCCGCTTTGCAGGGTGAGGGTGCCGCTGACCTTGATGGTGAGGTTGCCGTCCACGGTCAGCGTGTAGTTGCCGCTGACCTTGTGTTCGTGATTGCCGCCGGTGCTGTGGCTCTGGTCGCCCTCCACCTTGACCGTGCGCTTGCCCTTGACGTTGAGGGTTTCATTGCCGGTTTTCACTTCCACGGTGCGGTTGCCCTTGTCCACGCTGAGGCTGTCGTTGCCCTCGGTGACGCTGCGCTTGCGCTCGTTCTTCACCACCAGGGTTTCGTCGTGGCCCACGTCGGCGGCCGCGTCGTTGAGCACTTTCACCGTGTAGTCCTTCTGCGCCTGGAAGAACACTTCTTCCTTGTCCTTGCTGTCGTCGAAGCGCAATTCGTTGAAACCGCCGCCGCCTTTTGTCGAGTTGGTCTTGAGGCCGGATTGGGCCTGCTTGGCCGGCAGTTCGTAGGGCAGCGCGTTGTCGCCGTTGTAGACGCAGCCGCTGACCAGCGGCTTGTCCGGGTCGCCGTCGATAAAGCTGACAATCACCTCCTGGCCGATGCGCGGGATGAACTGCATGCCAAAGCCCTTGCCGCTCCATGGCTGCATCACCCGCAGCCAGCAGGAGCTGGATTCGTCGTCCTTGCCGTCGCGGTCCCAGGGGAATTGCACTTTGACGCGGCCGTATTTATCGGTCCAGATCTCCTCGCCGGCCTTGCCCACCACCTTGGCCACCTGCGGGTGCATCACCGGCTTGGGTGTGAGCCGCGGCGGGCGGTAGGGCGTGGCCTTGGGGATGGCAGCGAAGCGGTTGCGGTAATGCTGCTGGCCGGCCTCGTGGCTGACGCGGGTCACCACCCAGGCGATATTGCAGGCCGGGTCCGGGTGGCCGCTCAGGGTGAAGCAGTGGCCGGGAATCAGCCAGCGGCAGTCGCTGTCGCCCACCAGTTCCACTTCCTCGGCGCGCAGACCGTCGCTGCGCTGCTTGGCCAGCGCGTCGCCGTCCGCCTTCTTGGCGTAGCCGCCCGGGTATTGGTAGAGGTTGGGCAGATCGGATTTGGCCAGCGCCTGCGCGTACAGCGAGGCGCTGGCGGTGGTGAATTCGTAATCGCCGGCGCGGTAGCCGCCGGCCACCGCCTGGCGGCTGATGCCGGCGCTGCGCACGCCTTCCAGTTCGCGCCCGCCCAGGTCCTGGCCCAGATAGGGGATCTTGGCGTTATTGGGGCAGTCCGGGAAATGGCTGTTGCCGTCCGCCAGCACCAGGGTGTGCTTGCCGTCGGCGTGGGTGAAGAACCAGAAGATGCCGGCGTCTTCCAGCAGCCGCATCACAAAATTGAGATCGCTCTCGCCAAACTGCACGCAGTATTCGCGCTTGGGATAAGTCGCATCCAGCTTCAGCTGGTAGTCGCTGAAGCCGTGGCCGGCGAATACCGCTTTTACGATGTCCGGCACGCTCTGGTTCTGGAAGATGCGGTTGTTGCCGGCCAGGCTCAGCCACCACAGCCAGGGCCGCAGCGTCACGCTGTAGCGGTCCGCGGTGGCGTCGCCCGGCAATTGGCGTATCGCCGCGCACAGGCCGTCTACGGGCCGGGTCTTGTCGTCGCGGCGCAGGCTCAGCGTCAGGTGGGAAGCCACCGCCTTGTCCAGCGTCAGCGCGCTGTCGCTGAAGCCGGCCAGGGTGAAGCTGCCCAGCGCGTTCAGCGCCTCGTCGCCGGACAGGCTGTCCGGGTACAGCTCTTTCAGCGCGGAGGCGCTGAGCGAGAGCGGGGTGGTTTTGTCGGAGGGGCGGGGCATGACGGTTCTCAAATATTGGGAAATAGAGCATGAGCGGCGCGGCGGGATTGACTCTGCTCCTGCCTGGGCGTCTCTGGCGGCAAGACGGCCAATAGGGCGGCTTGCCGCTGGCCAGGCCGGCTTGAGGCGGTGAATGGGGCGCGGTGTTTCATGTGCACTTCCCCTCTGCCCCCGGCTCGGAGGCTGGCGCGCATCGATGCTTGCGATTGCCGCGTCATACGATATAGGTGGTTTTTAATTTGGATTCGGGAATGACGTACAGGTCTTCGTGCCCCCATATCGAGTCCGGCGCGTCCAGCCCGTCGTACATCCTGACCCATTGCGATAATAAAGGGTAAATGTCGTCGTCTTTCTTCATCTCGCACACTAGCAGGTTGGGATCGTAAAACTGGACTCTGCCCGTCCAGGGAAAATAGACACCCAACGCATGGCCGCTGCCTTTGGAACTGGCGATGATGTAGAGCTTGTATTTGCCTGACCATGGGGTTTTGTCTTTGATGTTTTCCGCGGAGTTTTGCCCGCGCATATTGACGGTTTTCTCCGCTATCGACGCCAGTATTCTGGTGTTGCCGTTATTCAGCTGTTCAAAATGCAATTGGGTGGCCTGTTGTTGCGGACTTAATAGCGATTCGCTAAGGCCGGTGCCGCTTTTCAAGTTGCCGCTCAAGGCGCGAAACCAAGTCAGCACCTGACCGGTGCAGCTGCTGTTGGCATTGCCGGGAAACTTGCCGTCGCCTTCTATCGATGTGACATTCACCAGGCTCTTCAGCAATTCAAATCTCAACCTTAGACTCATCGCTATGCTCCTCAAAGGTGGGCTTAGTATTGCTTTGTCGAATAATCAGTCAGGCCGATGGCGGGGCATGGGCGTCTCGCGGCAGCGGCGCTCAGCTGAGGACGTCGAAGACGATGGGACGATGGTCCGGGCCGCTCATATCGAACGCGTCCGCCCAGCCGCTGATGTCGAAAGGCGCGACTTTGACGTCGACCGAGGCCAGCACCCAATCCAGGATGCCGCCTTTGGCGTGGGTGGCCTGTCCTTGCCAGCATTCATAGGCCACGCCGGGGGTGTCCAGCTCCTCTACACGGGTGTAGTCCAGGTTCAGATCGCCGGTGGCCACCCAGTGTCCGTCCAGGCTGGTGCAGTCCCGCAGCTGGCTCTTGGTCAGCCCGCCCTGGCCGGATTTGAAGTGAGCCAGAAACAAGAGGCCGGTGTAGCCGTTGACGCCTTGGGCCACGACCGCGATCAAGTCCCGGTTCAGGCCTTTCAAGTGTCCCTGGCTGACAACTTCGAGATGTAGCCCTTTTCTGGTTATCACGATGTAGCCGTTGGAGTGTCCGCCGGCAAAGGCGTGGACATCATAGTTTTGATACACGCCGCGTAAATAATCGTAATAGTCGTCCAGCCTGGCGGAGTGCACTTCGCACAGAAACACCACGTCAACGTCCCAGCTGTCGTTGGAGCAGCATTGGTGGATGAAGGTCTCGACCTGCGCCTTTTTATCCAGCGGCGAGGATTCGCCGTTTTTTTCCAGATTGAAGCTGGCTACGCGCATCGTTGCTCCTTGACGGCTCTAAACGTCTGTTCACGATCTTTTCAGGTATTGCCCAATACATTGAATCCGCTATGCGGATGATGGTTTGCATTGCCGGGGCTGCCCGGCGGGCAGGAAGGGGAATTTGCTCGGCCAAATTCCCCTTCACCCCAAAGGCCGCCCTGCAAGCCTGGCCTACGGCTTCCCGTCGGGCCCCGTCAGGCCCGAGGCGCGGCTGAACTCGCCCCGCGCTAACGTCGCGGTGCTCGAACAAGCAGCCGCTTAAGACCTCGGGCCTGCCACCCGACGGCAGGCTTGAAGGGACCTGGGGAGCATCGAATACGCGGTTTCCAGTGCGGCTGGCAAGCCAAGTCGCTTTGATCTTGACCGCGTAGCAGATGGTAAACAGCTTCCAAATTAATGCTGCGGTGTTAGTGCTGCTTGTCTTGGCCCCCGCCATGCGCTCTGGAGTAGGTGCTGAAGGTGCACATGGATAAAGTGTCCCAGATGATTTTAATCAGGGAGGTACAGCAATTGTCATCTTTCTGGTAGTAAGACAGCGAGTCAAAGTCGATATCGAATAAGTCGAATTCGTCACGTTGACTTTTCCCGGCTTGGGAGATTTTATTGGGGGCGTAGCCCAGCAAGTCCGTGCTCAGCAGGCCTTGTTCGCTGAGTTGCGCCAGGGTGTTTTTCTGGATGTTAAAGGCCAGTTTGCTCACCGAGGTAGGCGAATGGCAGCAGCAGATGCAAGCGCATAAGGGCAGCGTGTAGCCGGTGGTCAGCGGCCTATCCCGAGCGTCGGTGATGCCGGCCTCAAGCACCGCCGCCACCACCTCCGCGCAGTTGCCCAGGTTTTTTCCATTATTCTCCGTCATGAATTGGATCATTCTGTCTTGATCCAAGCCCAGCGCCGTCGGCATTTTTTTTAATAGCGGCTTATGCGAGAAGGCCTTTTCATCGCCATGGCTGCCGCCAATGTCAATCAAGACATCATCGCCGCGACGCATGGTCATGGTGGGCGGCTTCATATCCACTACCGAACCCATGCTCTGATGGGCTGGCGGCGGCCTGCCGATGGCGCTGGTTGGCGGGATGCCGATTTCCGGCGGCTTGCTTCTTAGAATGTGCGCCACTTCATTCTTGCTGGGGATGTAAATCACATGCCGGACCCGGATGTGAGCGGCTTTGGTGTTGGTCCAAAACTGGGTGATCTTATCCTTGGCGGTTCTGAGATACATTGTTTGATGGCCGGCGGAGTATTGAAACTGATAGACCTCATGGTTTTGAGTGCTAATGGAAATGAGGCTGTGGTCTTGGCAGTCCCCATTCTTGCAACTGCAAAACATGGTGCCCGAGCCACCACTGAGGGTCATAACGGTAATCATGCGGCCTCCCTGTGTTTGTTTCCAATGAGTTGATACTCTGCCGGTTGCTGCTTAAATCATCGTATCGATTCTAAATTCGTTCCGCTAACTTGCTAACTAGGATAGAAGAGCTTTGTTCTGTGGTAGAGCGCTGTCGCTGAAGCCGGCCAGGGTGAAGTTACCCAGCACATTCAGCGCCTCGTCGCTGGACAGGCTGTCCGGGTAGAGCTCTTTCAGCACGGAGGCGCTGAGCGAGAGCGGGGTGGTTTTGTCGGAGGGGCGGAGCATGGTGGTTTAGTGGATTGCGTTTATTTTATGCGTGAATAGGAAAGCCCAAGGTTATGTCGCTTTTGGATGGTGAATGGTAAACGTTGGGCTTCATTGCATTTAGCCCAACCTACGGCCCTTAGTATTTCCGTAGGCTATAAAAATAAATAAATTGAGTGGGGCGTATTTCAGGTTCTTGGTGGTGAGTATATGTCCGCCTCTAGCACAGGTGCTTCTTTTGTGTTCTATCTTAATTTGAGTTGGCATAGTTGGCTCGTCTTAAATGAAGTCATCGTCACCTAAATTCGAGTTAAGCGATTCTCCGGTTATTTTTTTGTAGACTTCTGCCGCAAAGGTTTGGCAATCTGCTTGGTCGTAGTATGGTCTAGCATTTTTTGTTTCTGAAAATGCAATAAAAACGGTTTTTGTGTTTATTTTTTTGTCGGTTATTTTCTTTTCATGTAGTACATTTTTTGCATATTTCCCTGTATCTATAGCATCTAATTGAAGGGTGTCCTCCCCATTTGTTCTTGATACCCTTATATTTATTGAATTTTCTAGAAAAATCATTAGCTCATGATGAACGCCGGTTGTGTAGGAGTCTCCTCGTAGTTGTATTTTGTTTATGGGCACTTCTTTTATTGCATGGTAGCGTGACTGCTTAGCCTTAAGAAGTGTAGAATTTTTTTCGCGCGTACTACCTATGCCTGAAAAAAAGAAGTCATCATCCATGTTATTCTTTCTAGAAAAATGTTGGTGAATTGTATTTCACTGGTCAGTGTTCGTGGATAAATAAAAAGCCTTCATTGCCCTTGCTGTTTCTATCTAAATAGCCTGTTCTTGATAGTCAAAGGGGCGGGTAGGGTAGCTTTAGTGTCGATAGGGTGAGGCATTGGTTTGTCTCATAAGTGAGAAATATCTATCTGTGCCATCGAGGCCAACTGCACTAGCTACGTAAAGAAAATTGTGTCTTTTTCCGAACGACTAGCATGCATTTGGGGCTTGCTGATCATGAGGCCGTGTATTTTTATAAATGGGGCTCTTCGAAAAATCATTACTCCACTTTCAAATGAGTCTTTTTCGCATGAATAGCACCATGCATCTGCTATCTCGATGCCAATCGTAAGCGGACGACTAAACTGATTCGCCATGTTTGGATTCGTGGTGTATTCAACTATCGCGTTGTCTCCTGTGTGATTCTTCTGCATAAAGTAGATCCAGGCGGAGTCTTGGGAGTAACGGGTTTCGCCATCGGTTCCTTTTTGTACATCACAGGCGTCCTTAGGCGGCTTGGCTGGAACTTCATTGGGTATGGGGGCGAACCCGCCAGCAGTTTTGTAGGTCAGTATTGTCACAGCTTCAGCGTAACTATTCAGTCCTCTGAGTAAGTTCATGTGCATATCTCCTAGGGTTCCAACACCCACTCCGCCAACTTCCCCGTCACCTGCGCCATCAACACGTTCTCGATATCCCGCGCGCCGGCAGAGCTGCATTTAGCCAAAACCGCTTTCACAATGGCCGGGTCGAAGTCGAATTGTTTCCCTGTCGCCGCCTTATAGCGGGCTTGCAGTTTTTCCAGCTTATTGATCACGATGTTTTCCAATGTGCGTTCCGCCAATGGCGGATAGGGCACCACGGTCATGCGGGCGAGGAAGGCGGGGCGGAAGGCTTGTAACAGCGTTTTGCGCAGGCGTTCGTCGAACTGCTGGGTGGCGAGTTGTTCGCCTGGCGTGGTTTGCAATAGCTCCGCCCCCACATTGCTGGTGGCCAGGATGATGGTGTTGTTGAAGTCCACCGTCAGGCCGGTGCCGTCTTCCATGACTCCCTTGTCGAACACGTTGTAGAAGGCTTCCAGCACATCCGGGTGGGCTTTTTCGATTTCGTCCAGCAGCACCACGCTGTAGGGTTTGCGCCGCACCGCTTCGGTCAGCACGCCGCCCTGGCCGTAGCCGACGTAGCCGGGCGGCGCGCCCTTGAGCTGGCTGACGCTGTGGGCTTCCTGGTATTCCGCCAGGTTGACCACGATCAGATTGCGTTCGCCGCCGTAGAGCGCGTCGGCCAGCGCGTAGGCGGTTTCGGTCTTGCCCACGCCGGTGGGGCCGAGCAGCAGGAACACGCCCACCGGTTTGCCGGGGTCGGTCAGGCCGGCGCGGTAGGCCTGGATGCGTTGGGCGATCTTGCCCAGCGCGGCCGGCTGGCCGATCACGCGCTGGCCCATGCGCTGGGCCAGGGTGCGGATGGCGTAGGCTTCGTCGGCCAGCATCTTGCCCACGGGGATGCCGGTCCAGCCGGCGATGACGGCGGCCACCGCCTTGGAATCCACATGCTCCGGCACCAGCGGGTCGTCCTGGCGCAGCGCGTCCAGTCCGGCCTCCAGCCGCGCCAGTTGTTCCGCCAGCCGCAGCGCCGGGTCCGCGGCTTCGTCCTCGTCGGCGGTCGCTGGCCCGTCTTCGGCTTCTTCCAGCAGCAGCGGCGGTTCGCCGGCGGGCAGCTCGGGCTCGCTGGCCAGGAAGTCCAGCAGTTGCTGGCGGGTGCGCAGGATTTCGCGCACCGCGCGCAATTCGTCCTGCCAGCGCACGGTCAGTTCGCGCATGGCTTGCAGCTGGCGCGCGCTGTCTTGGCGCAGCGCGGCGATGCGGGCGGCGTGGTCCAGGCCGGTGGCCTGTTCGTTCAGCAGCCGCTCCAGTTCCTCGTCCAGCATGGCCTGGCGGTGGCGCAGGTTTTCCAGCTGCGGCGGCTGGTCGTGCTGGGCCAGCGCCACGCGGGCGCAGGCGGTGTCCAGCACGCTGATGGCCTTGTCCGGCAGCTGGCGGCCGGAGATGTAGCGGTGGGACAGTTTGACCGCGTCGTGGATGGCGGCGTCCAGGATGCGCACGCCGTGGTGTTGTTCCAGCCGGGCGGCGACGCCGCGCAGCATGGCCACGGCGCGGTCTTCGTCCGGTTCTTCCACTTGCACCGGCTGGAAGCGCCGCGCCAGCGCCGGGTCGCGCTCGAAGTATTTCTTGTATTCCTGCCAGGTGGTGGCGGCCACGGTGCGCAGCTCGCCGCGCGCCAGCGCCGGCTTGAGCAGGTTGGCGGCGTCGCTGTGGCCCTCGGCCGCGCCGGCGCCCACCAGGGTGTGGGCTTCGTCGATGAACAGGATGATGGGCCGGGCGGCGGCGCGGATGTCGTCCATCACGCTTTGCAGCCTTTGTTCGAATTCGCCCTTGAGCCCGGCGCCGGCTTGCAGCAGGCCCAGGTCCAGCGCCAGCAGGCCGACGCCGGCCAGCGCCGGCGGCACTTCCTCGTGGGCGATGCGCAGCGCCAGGCCTTCCGCCACCGCGGTTTTGCCCACGCCGGGCGCGCCCACCAGGATGGGGTTGTTCTGGCGGCGGCGAAGCAGGATGTCCAGGCATTGGCGGATTTCGCCGTCGCGGCCGACGATGGGGTCGATGCGGCCGGCGCGGGCGTCGGCCACCAGGTCGTGGGTGAAGCGCGCCAGCGCGCCGGCCGGCTCCGCCGCGGCGGCGGACGGGGCTTCGCGCGAGGCGGCGGCCCAGGCGTCCAGTTGTTCGCTCAGCGGCTGGCGCGGCGCGCGCAGCAGGCAGGGCGCGCCGATCAGCAGCAGATTGCGCAGTTCGTCGCGCTCCAGCAGGGTGAGCAGCAGCAGGCCGGAGCGGATGCTGGCCTGCTGGCGCAGCGTGGCCAGCAGCAGCGCTTCCTTGAGCCAGGCCACGGTGTGGCTGGAGAAGGCCGGGGCGCGGGTTTCGCCGCGCTTGAACTGGTCCAGGCTGCGGCGCAGCTCCGCGCTCAGCTGGTCTGTGCTCAGGCCCAGCTTGGGCAGCAGCAGCGGCAGGTCGCCGTTGGGCAGTTCCAGCAGCTCCAGCAGCACGTGTTCGATTTCCACGTAGTAGTGGCTTTGTTGCAGGCAGCGCTGGGCGGCCAGCTCCAGCGCCTTGCGGCAGCTGGGGTTGAGGCGGGCCACCAGTTCGGACAGTTCGGCGCTCATGCCGGGTCCTCGCCGGCCGGGGGCGGCCGTTGCAGCCGGGTGTCCAGCTGTCGCGCTCCGCCGGGGCCGCCCAGCCAGCTGTCCCAGCTCAGCCGCGGCGCGGCGCGGGCTTGCAGCTTGAGCGCGGCGGCCGGCGCTTGCCACAGCAGGCTGAGCTGGATGTCCAGGTCCGGGCCAAAGTAGAACACCGCCAGCGCGGCCAGCGCGCGGTGGCGTTCGCCGCCGGGCAGGAAGGCGCGGTAGCCGGCCGGGTCCAGCGGGCCCACGGTGAGGCGGATGCCGGCGTGTTCGTCCCAGGCGCGGCGGCCGGCCAGCGCGCCCTGGCCCAGCGCGGCGTTGCGGCCGTGGGGGCCGATGCGGGTGCGGCTGGCCGGCGGGATCTCGCGCCAGCCGCCGGCGTAGGGGCTGGCTTGCACCGGCGCGGCCAGGTGGCGGCTGGCCAAGGCGGCGAAGCCGGCCAGCGAGCGGCGGCGGTCCGCCAGCAGGGCGGCGCGGGCCAGCAGCGCGGCGTCCGGCACCGCCTGGCGTTGTTGCAGGCCGGCGGGCAGCAGGCCGCACAGGCTGAGCAGCAGCGGCCGCGCCGGGCTGAGCCGCGGCGCGGCGAAGCTGGGCGCCAGCCGGTATTTGCGCTGGGCGCGGTAGAGCAGGGCCAGCAGCCGGTGCTGGAACAGTTGCAGGAATTCCGCCGGCGCGTGGTCTTTGTCCTGGCGGCGTTGTTGCAGCCATTCCTGGTAGGCGTAGGGCAGCGGGCCGTCCGGGCCGCCCAGGCCGAAGGACTCGACATCGAGCGCCGGCTGGCCGTCGCGCGCGTCGCCGCCCAGCGCGCCCGGTTCCAGCGCGCTCAGTTCGCTGGCGGCGAAGGCGGGCAGCAGCGGGCCGCGCAGCCGCAGCGCCTCGCGCGCCGGGTCCGCGCCCTGGCCCAGCGGCGCGGCTTGCGGCGTCAGCCGTTCCAGCAGCATCACCGCCTGGGCGAATTCAAAGCCCTGCGGCCGCGTCAGCAGCCGCTCGGCTACAGAACCAGGCTGGGGCCGGGCGGGGGCTGCCATGTCTGGATCTCCTGTTGCTGGTGGACGAGTCGGGTGCGCACGAAGCGGTTGGCGTGGGCGTAGAGGGCGAAGAAGTGGGCGAGCACGGCGGCGAACAGCACGCGGCTGCCGCCGGCGAAGCAGGCCGGGTCCAGCTCCAGCGTCAGCAGCAGGCCGTTGCGCCAGCCGCGCCAGGCGTCGGCGCCGACGTGGTCGACGATGCGTTCGCTGCCGAGCGCGACGATGCCTTCGATCTGGCGGCGCGCGGCCGGCTGTTCGCCCAGATTGTGCAGCGCCAGCATTTCGCGCAGCGCGGCCAGCGCTTGCGGGCCTTCGCTCAACGACAGGTGGTTGAGGCTGAGCTGGGACACCAGTTTCCAGCGCGAGGCGCCGTCCAGCGCGGCTTCGGTTTGCGGCCGCGGCGGGCGCAGCAGCCGCGCCTGGCCCACCGGGCCGGGCAGTTCGAACATCAGCGGCGCGCCGGCCGGCAGTTGCTCGGCCAGGTGGCGGTTGGTGCATAGCAGCTCGGCGGTGAGGCTGAGCTCGCTGGCGGCCAGCGGGTCGAAATCGGCGTCCACCAGGGTGAGCAGCATGTCGCTGCCGGGGCGCAGCCGGTTGAGGCCGCGCACGCGGCGCGCGTGCCAGTAGCGGCCGTCGCCGCCCTCGCCGTGGCTGCAGGCGAAGTAGGGGGCGATGCGGCGCGCGCCGTCCGGGCCGGCGGCGCGCAGCTGGCGGATGGAGTGGATTTCCACGCTGTGGTCGCGGTGGGCGTCGGCCACCAGCAGGTATTCGCTGCGGCTGCCGTCCGGGCGCAGCGGCTCTGAGGTGTGCGGAAACAGATTGATCACCGGCGCGCAGCCCAGCGCGATGTCGCCGTGCTGGATGCCCAGGCGGCCGGCCGGCGCGCGCTCGAAGGCGATGACGATTTCCAGCTGCCGCTCCGCCTGGCGCGGCAGGCTGAGCGGCAGGTCGAAGAAGGCGAATTTTTCCGGGCAGGCGAAGTATTCCGCCAGCAGCGCGTGCGCCGGGTGCACGCCGTCCTCGGCCGGCAGCAGCGCTTCGTCGGCGCCAAAGCCGCAGGCGCGCGGCAGCGCGCCGGGGCGGATGGAGGGCGCGAGGCCGGGCCGCTCCGGCAGCCGGCAGCTGATTTGCAGGCTGTGGGCGGACAGTAGGTCGTAAAGCGCGGCGGCGTTGAGCGGGGAGCCGGCCAGGTGGATGCGCAGGCTGTTCAGCGGCAGCGCGCCCAGCGGCTCCGGCCCCAGTTTCTCCAGCCGCAGCACCAGGGCGGCGCGCGCCTGGGCCAGGCCGCTGGCGGCCTGGGCTTCGTCCTCGGTCAGCAGGCTGGCGTCGGCGAGCCGCAGCGGCCACAGGGTGACGGCGGCGCTGGTGCGAAAGCGCAGGCTGTCGCCGGCGGTGGTGGCCACGAACAGCGGGGTGCCGCGTTCGATGCGGTAGCCGGCGTCCAGCTTGCCCTTGTCCGGGTCCGGCTCGAAGCGGGCGATGGCGCAGGAGGGCATGGGCCGCAGCGCGTGCGGGTAGAGCTGTTCCAGCAGCGCGTCGGTGAGTTCGGAGTAGTCGTCGTCCAGCCGGCGTTGCAGCCGAGCGCAGAGCAGGGCGAAGCCTTCCAGCAGCCGCTCCACTTGCGGGTCCGGGCATTCGCCGTCGCTCAGTTGCAGGCGGTGGGCCACCTTGGGGTAGCGTTGGGCGAATTCGCCGCCGGCGTGGCGCAGGTAGGCGAGTTCGCGTTGGTAGTAGTCCAGCAGGCGCGGGTCCAGCGATTCCATCAGCCGGCGTCCTCGCAGGCGGTGAGCCGCGCGCCGGACGGGTCCAGCTCGGCGACGAAGGCGGCCGGCCAGCGGCTGCCCTCGGCCTGGAGTTCGCCGTCTATGCGCACGCTGAGAAGCAGGCCGCGGCCCGGCACGGTGTCCACGCTGACGCGCGGCGCGGCCAGCCGGGGTTCGAAGCTGCGTATCGCCTGGCGGATCTCGCGCGCCAGCCGCTGGCGGTCTTCGGCGCGCTCCGGGTGCAGCGCGCTCCAGTCCGCCACGCCGTAGTCGATGACGCTGAGTTCGGCCAGGTAGGGCTGTGCCGCGCGGCGGCTGGACAGCAGCCGTGCCAGTTCCGCCCGCACCGATTCCTGCAGCCGGCGGCGGTCCACCCGCAGCAGCGGCTCGGCCTCCAGCCGCTGCCGCGGTTCGGCGTCGGCCAGCAGTTCGAACAGACCCGGGCGAAACTGGGCGGCTTGGCGCATCGCGGTATCCTAAAAGTGCATGGGCCATGGAAAAACGCTTGGCCCCGAAACCCACGTAAAGACAGGAAAGAAATCTTTCTTGCCACGGAAGCGCACGGAAAACACGGAACAAGACAACAGCCGTGGTCATCGCTCACGCAAGCCCGGTGCCGCCTTTGGGTTTGTCCGTGTTTTTCCGTGGCTAAGCCACAAAACCCACGTAAAGACAGGAAAGAAATCTTTCTTGCCACGGAAGCGCACGGAAAGCACGGAACAAGACAACACCCGTGGTCATGAAGTCCATGCAAGCCCGATGCTTCCTTTGGGTTTGTCCGTGTTCTTCCGTGTGCTGCCGTGGCCAAAAGACCCCGGAACGCCCGCTGTGCTGATGGGCTTCCGCGGCGGATTCAATCGACTTATTTGGAGTACTTGTTGGCGGCCAGGTCCCACACCGCGGCGGCGTTGCCGTCCTTGGCGCCGGTGTCTTTCTGGGTGGTCAGCTCCCACTTGATCTTGGTGAAGTTGAGCGAGAGGTTTTCCACCGGCTTGCCGCCGGTGCCGCCGCTGACGCTGACATTGGACAGGATGGCGTTGGTCAGGGTGTAGACGATGTAGGGCAGCACCTTGCCGCTGCTGTCGGCCGCGTTGCGGCCGATGGTGATCTTGACCTCGGGGATGTTCTTGCCCTGGCAGCAGTAGGCGTTGAGTTCCGGCGTGGATTTGTCGGTGAACTTGGTCAGGCTGAATTCGCCGATATGCGGCTTGCCGGAGGTGCGTTCGGTGTTGCTGACGTCGTTGGTCACCTGCATGGCCACGTTGTGGCTGTAGGACAGCACTTCGATCTTGTCGGTGTAGCCTTCCAGCTTGCACTCGCCCTTGATGTCGCTGCCCAGGTCCAGAATGATGGCGTCCATTGCTATGTGTTCTCCGTGTTATGAGAAGTATTGGGCCCGCCGCGCGGCGGGCCCTTGGTGTGGCGTCAGGCGGCGGCCGGCGGCGGCAGCTCCGCCACCAGGCGGATGGACGCGGTCAGTTCTTCCAGCTGGAAGTGCGGGCGCAGGAAGACGGTGGCGCGGTAGGCGCCGGGCTTGCCCGGCACTTCGGTCACGTCCACCCGCGCTTCGCGCAGCGGGTACTGGGCCTTCACTTCCTGCGGCGCGTTGTCGTTGACCAGCACGTAGTCCGCTATCCAGTTGTTCAGATAGGTTTCCACATTGTCGCGGGTCAGGAAGCTGCCGATCTTGTCGCGCATGATCACCTTGATGTAGTGGGCGAAGCGCGAGGCGGCCAGCACATAGGGCAGCATCGCGGAGATGCGCGCGTTGGCGTTGGCGGCGTTGGTGTTGTAGACCTTGGGCTGGTTGGCGCTCTGGCCGCCGAAGAACACCGCCAGATCGGTGTTTTTCTTGTGACACAGCGCGATGAAGCCCAGGCCGTCCAGTTCTTTCTCGCGGCGGTCGGTGATGGCGATCTCGGTCGGGCATTTGAGCGCGATGTCGCCGGACACGGTGCCGAAGGTGTGGGCCGGCAGGCCTTCCACCGCGCCGCCGCCTTCCACGCCGCGGATGGCCGCGCACCAGCCGTATTTGGCGAAGGCGTCGGTGATGCGCTGGCCCAGCGCGTAGGCGGCGTTGCCCCACAGGTATTTGCCGTGGTCGGTGCCGTTGACGTCTTCCACGTAGTTCATGCCCTCGGTGGGCTTGGTGTCCGGGCCGTAGGGCAGGCGCAGCAGGATGTGCGGCAGCACCAGGCTGACGTAGCGGGAGTCCTCGCTGGCGCGGAAGGAGCGCCATTTGATCAGCTCGGCGCTTTCAAAAGCCTTGGACAGGTCGCGCGGCACCGCCAGTTCGGTGAAGCTGCTCATGTCGAACAGGCGCGGGCTGGCGGCGGAGATCAGCGGCGCGTGCGCGGCGGCGGCCACATTGGACAGCTTCTCCAGCAGCGCCACGTCCTGCGGATGGCGGCCAAACTCGTAATCGCCGATCAGCAGGCTGATGGGGTGGCCGCCGAAGGTGCCGTATTCTTCCTCGTAAATCTTCTTGAACAGCGCGCTCTGGTCGAATTCCACCGCCTTTTCCAGATCGTTCTGCAGCTCGTCCTTGGTGGCGTTGAGCAGGCGCAGCTTCAGGCGGCTGCTGGTTTCGGTGTTCATCACCAGGAAGTGCAGGCCGCGCCAGGAGGCTTCCATCTTCTGCACGTCCGGGTGGTGCAGGATGTTGTTGAGCTGCTTGCTCAGCAATTGGTCGATGATGGCGATGCGGTGGTTGATCATGGCCACGGTGTCTTTGTCGATGGCCATGCCTTCGTCCAACACCTGGGTGGCGAATTCGGACAGCAGGTCCTTGGCGTACTCCTGCTGGATGTCGTCGTGGGCCATGCGGCCTTCCTGGATGATGCGGTCCAGCAGCGACAGCGAGGCGGCGTCGCCGCTGGGCGCTTCGGCTTGGGTCTTAGCCATGAGATGTCTCCGGTATCAGGGGGTCGGGCGGGGCGTCAGGCGGCCGGCGGCGCGTCCGGCGCCGGCGCGGCTTCCGCGGCGGCCGGGGCCTCCGGGCGGGCGCTCTTGATCTTTTGCAGTTCCTCGGTGTTGGCCACCACGTCCTGCAAGAGCTTGTCCAGTTCGTCGTTGCCGTCCAGCTTGGTCAGCAAGTCGCGCAGCTTCTGGCGCGCCTCGTACAGCCGGCGCAGCGGGGTGACTTGCTTGACGATGTTGACCGGGTCGAAGTCGTCGAAGTGGTTGAACTTCAGCTCCACATTGAGCTTGCTGCCGTCGTCGGACAGCGCGTTGTCCACCTGGGCGGTGACGCGCGGCGTCAGCGAGGCCAGCACGGCGTTGAAGTTGTCGCGGTCTATCTCCACGAAGCGGCGCTCGCTGAGCTTGGGCAGCGGCTGCTCCTGCTTGCCGGCCAGGTCCGCCATGATGCCTACCACCAGCGGCAGCTCCCGTTTTTCCAGGGCGTTGCCGATTTCCACGTCATACGTGATTTGCACGCGGGGCGGACGAATCCGGTCCAGCTTGTGCTGTGTGCTCTCTGCCATAACAGACCTCGATCGGTTGGGAAGCTGGGGACGCCGACGGCGGGCCGCGTATCCGGTCCGCTTGGGCGAAACTGCATGATTGTCAGACCATTGTTGCCCGGCCGGGCCTGGTCGTTCTTTTCCATTGAAGCCGGCTCAAGCCGCCGCATGGAAGCCCTTTTTGCTGACAAATGCTTGCAACTTGCATTTTTCAATGACCATGGCTTAACAATTCCTATAGAACTGTCGGCGTTTTTTTGCCAATATTATTTGCAATGGATAATGGCGTCGGGGTGATGCGGATGCGCAACGGGTATCTGGCTGGGCTGTTCTGCGTTTTGGCTTTGGGCTTGGGCGGGTGCTCGTCGCTGGGCTTCGGCCCCTCGGTCAAATTGCAGGCGGCCACGCTGGACGTGGTCAGCATGGCCAACGACGACACGCCGCTGGCGGTGGACTTCGTCGCCGCCAAGGACCCGGAGCTGTACAAGCTGCTGCTGGGGCTGCCGGCGGCCAAGTGGTTTGAGCAGCGCGAGCAGCTGCTGCGCGACTACCCGGCGGATCTCAAGGTGTGGGAGCTGGAGCTGGTGCCGGGCCAGCATCTGGAAACCGAGGACGTGCCGATACGGGGCGAATCCGCGGCCGGCCTGCTGGTGTACGCCAGCTACGCCGGACCGGGCATGCACCGGCTGAGCCTGGACGCGCGCAAGAAGGTCTGGCTGCGCTTTGAAAGCAAGAATATGCGGCTGATGGAGCCGTAGCGGGGGGAGAGCGGTTTGAAAGCAGTGCCACAGGCGGTGTGTTGGTACGAGGGGATGCAGTTGCTGCCCCAGCATTTTCAATGGCAGGCGCTGAGGGCGGACGGGGTGTCCGCGGCGCTGGCGGCGGCGGCCCAGCCGCTGTATTGGGGCGTGCTGGAGCTGGAGCTGGACGAGGCGGCGCTGGCCGGCGGCGTGGCGCGGGTGTCCGCGCTGGAGGCAGTGTTGCCGGACGGCTTGCCGCTGCGCTTCGACGCCGGCGACGGCGCGGCGCTCAGCTGCGACGTGACGGCCGCCGCGGCGGAGGCGCCGGGCCGCACGGTGACGGTTTACCTGGCTTTGCCGCCCCTGTGGCGCGCCGGCCGGCTGGACCCGGCCGCCGGACGTTTCCGCTCGGAAAACAGCGAGGCGGTGCCGGATTTGAGCAGCGGGGAGAACCCGGCCAGCCTGACGCTGTGGCGGCCGGACATCCGCCTGGTCACCGAGGCCGAACGCGCCGACATGATCTGCCTGCCGTTGTTGCGCATCGCCCAGCAGGGCGGCGGCTTTGCCCGCCGCGCCTACGCGCCGCCGTCGCCGCGGCTGCTGCCGGACAGCCTGCTGGGGCGCAAGGTGGCGGCGCTGTGCGCCAAGGCGCGCGAAAAATGCGTCTTCCTCAGCGGACGTCTGCGCCAGGCCAAGGAGGCCGGCAAGGACGACGATATCGACGAAATCCGCCGCCAGCTGGCGGCGCTGTGGGCGCGGCTGCCGGAGACGGAAGCCGCGCTGGGCAGCCGCGCCGCCCATCCGGCCGCCCTGTTCGGCCTGCTGGCCGGCATGGCCGGCTCGCTGACCGCGCTGGACCCGGGCGCCGGCGCGCCGGTGTTCCCGGCCTTCAATTACCAGGAACTGCTGGCCAGCTACGAGCCGCTGCTGAACTGGCTGTCCGCCGCGCTGGACCGGGTGCGCGCCGGTTACCGCAGCCTGCCGTTCAACCGCGACGAAGAAGGTTTCTGGATCGTCTTGCCGGAGGCCGCGCGCGATAGCGGGCGCTTGATCGTCGGCCTGCGCATGCCCGGCGGCGCGCCGGATTCCGCCGCCCAGCAATGGCTGGGCCAGGCCATCATCGCCTCCGAATCCCATGTGGCCACGCTGGCGCGCCAGCGCATGCGCGGCTTGTCCTTCCAGCCGCTGGACCGCGCCGAACAAGTGGCTTACAGCGTGGGCGACGACACCCGGCTGTTCGCCGTGCTGGCCAACGGCGACTGGCTGCAAGCGGATCAGCCGCTGAGGATGACGCTGCCGGCCGGCGGCGCGGCGCTGGAGCCGTGGGAGGCGCTGCTCTTCGTCGCGGACCCGCGCGAGGACGCCGATGGAGAACGCCATGCTGGATAGCGCGCTGTCCCAGCCGCTGGGGGCGCTGGCGCAAGCGCCGCTGAGCGCCACTTTCGAAGACGCTTACGCCGAATGGCTGCAAGTGTTCCGGGAACTGGCCGGCGGCGGCCACAAGGCCGAAACCGCCGCCGAACTGGCGGCCGAGCAGGGCGGGCTGCTGGCGCGGCGCTTGAGCCGCGCCGCCGGCGCGCGCGTGGGCGCGGCCGGGCAGAGCCAGATCGAGGCCTTGCAGTATCTGTTCGTCGCGCTGATAGACGAGCGGCTGTTGTTCGACGACTGGCCGGGGCAGAGCCTGTGGCAGACCACGCCGCTGGAGCAGCGGCTGTTCGGCAGCCGCGCCGCCGGCGACAAGGTGCCGGCGCTGATCGAGCGGGTCTTGCGCGAGCGCGATCCGGCCGGGCGCGATCTGGCCAATGTCTGCCTGCAAACGCTGACCCTGGGCTTCTACGGCCGGCTGCGCGGGCCGGGCGGGCTGGCCCAGCACGAGGAATGGCGGCGCGAGCTGTTCGCCTTCGCCTACCAGCGCGACGCCGACATCCGCAGCCTGGCGCCGGCGCTGGAGCGCAGCAGCAATGTGCCGCCGCTGCGGCTGACGGTGCGGCGCATGCTGCCGGACGGCTTCCGGCTGGCCGTGGGCGTGGCCGCCATCCTGGTGGGCATGTCGGTGGTGGGGCACGCGTTCTGGCACGACATCGTGTCGCGGGTGGAGCCCATGCTGTACCGCGGGGCGGACGGGGACGGGCAGAGCAAATGACGATACAGACCCTAGCCGGCATTGTGCTGCTGACCCTGTTGATCCTGCTGGCGCTGGCGGCGCTGATCTGGTGGCTGCGGCGCGAGGCCGATCCGGCGCGGCGCAGCTTCCGCGGCTCGGTGCGCCGCTTCGAGCGCGAGATCGGCGCGGAAGACCGCTACCAGACCCCCTGGGTGCTGGCGGTGGGCGACCGGGTGCGCAATGTGGAGGCCTTGTGCGCCTCGCTGCAGCTGAAGAGCGAGGGCGAGGCCAATTGGTTCGGCCGCTGGTGGTACGGCGGGGACGGCGCGGTGCTGGTGATACCGGACGATATGTTCAGCCATCCGGAAGGCGCGCTGGCGCCGCTGTCGGCCTGGCGGCGGCTCTTGGGCGTGCTCTTGCGCAGCCGCGCCGCGCGGCCGCTGGACGCGCTGATCTGGACCGTGTCCGCCGGCCAGCTGTGGAGCGAGCACCTGGCGGTCAGCGCCGGCCTGGCCGCGGCCAAGAAGTTTTCCGATCTGCAAAGACGGCTGGGCCTGAGCCTGCCCATCTATCTGGTGGTGACCGAGACCGAGCAGGCGCCGGGCTTCCTGGAGCTGGCGCAGGCGCTGCCCCGCGAAGCGCGCGACGCGATGCTGGGCTGGTCCTCGCCCTACGCCGCCAGCGCCGCCTATCAATCCGACTGGATAGAACAGGCTTTGACGCGGCTGCGGCTGACCCTGAGCGAAACCATAGCCGAATTCGGCGCCCTGCAAGGCGGCGTGTCCACGGATCTGTACCTGCTGCCGCGCAGCTTCGAGGCGGTGCGCGCCAATCTGCAGGCGTTGTGCGATCCGGTGTTCCGCGGCAACGCGCTGGGCGAGGCGCCGCAATTGCGCGGCATCTACTTCACCGGCGCCCAGGCCGCGCCGCAGGACGATCTGGAAGAAACCGTCGCGCCGCCGGCGCTGCCCCTGTTCGCCGGCCGGCTGCTGCGCCAGCGGGTGCTGGCGGAGCAGGGCCTGGCCCAGCCGGTGCCGCGCATCCTGCGGCTGCGCCAGCGCTGGCACCGCTGGACCCTGGCCGGCATGGGCTTGTTCGCCGCCCTGTGGCTGGCCGGCATCAGCTGGTACTGGCACGCGGCCACCGACGACGCCGACGCGCTGGGCCGCCAGCTGCGCATTCTGCAACTGGACCGCGGCGGGCCGCGGCCGGAACTGGGCAACGACGCGGCGGCGCGGCAAAGCGTCGCCGCCTTCTGGCGCGCGCTCAAGGACGCGCCCTCGCGCCGTTTCGGCACCTTGCTGCTGCCCACCTCGCTGATGTCCCCGGTGGACGGCCGCATCGACGACACCATCGAATACGCGCTGCGCCGCTCGGTGATGCTGCCCTTGCAACAGCGGCTGCTGCGCGACGCCGAACAAGTGCGGCGCTTGGGCGAGGCCGGCGCGGACAGCGTCAGCGACGACACCGCCGCGCCGGAGAAATGGCCGGCCTATCTGCTGGCGCGGCAACTGGCCGGCGACGCGGTCAAGCTGGAACAGCGCGTCAACCAGTTCAACCACGCGGTGCGCGACGGCAACACCACGCTGGACGAGGCGGCGGAGCTGGCCAACGGCCTGTTCGGCCTCAGCCTGCGCGCGCCGCAGAACGCCCAGCGCGACAATCTGCGCCGCATCCTGCTGTCCAGCGATCAACTGGTGGCCGCGCCGATCGACCTCTCCAAGATCCGGCCGCAGGTGGGCGAACACTTCAGCGGCCTGATGCAAGCCTGGCTCGGCCAGCTCTACACCAATCAAACCTTCGACCTCACCGCCCAGCAATTGCAGAAACAGCTGCTGATGCTGGAGTCCGGCCAAGGCAACTCCTTGCCGGAACTGGACAGCGTGGCCGGCCACATCGGCCTGCTGCAAAGCCTGGTCAACGCCACCAACAGCGCCTGGAGCCGCGCCGCCGGCCAGGACCTGGTGCCCGGCTACAGCGCGATGCTGGACGGCGCGCGCCGCTCCAGCCTGATAGGGCGGGACGCGGTGGCGCGGGTGGTGGACCATTCCGCGGTGGCGCGCCAGGAATTCCGCAAGCGCTGGCTGGGCGGCGTGGGCGCCAGCTCGGCGCTGCTGGCGCAAGGGCCGTCCGGCGGCCTGGAGCTGCAGGACCAGGTGCTCAAGCTGAACGTGACCCTGGCCTCGCTGCTGAAACAGGACTTCGTCGCCAGCGCGCGGGCGCAGGGCGAAAGCGGCCCGACGGCGGGCGGGCTGGCGAATATGGACGCCGACGCGATGACGGCGGCGCTGCGTCATTACGACGGCTACCAGAAATACCTGGCCGGCAGCGCCGGCCAGATGCCGCCGGCCTACCGCAAGGGCCTGGAGCGCGCCTTGCAGGACAGCGCGGCGCGGGCGATGTGGGCCGCCCTGAGCAGCCGCCGCGCCGAGCCGTCGGTTGGCCTGAACGGCGGTTCCATCGACGAGGGCAACGCCTTCGACGCCCAGGCCAAGGCCGCCACCCCGGTGCTGGCGGCGCTGGACGAACTGGCCCAGCCCGCCTTCCGCGACAGCGTGCTGCGCGAGATGGACCGGCGCGCGCTGCAATCCTTGCGCCACGCGGAGCGCAGCCTGCAAGGGCTGGGCTTGTACCAGCCGCTGCAGGGCAGCTTCCGCTGGTGGGACGGCTCGCGCAACGCCGGCGCCCGCGCCTTCCGCGCCGGCGGCGCGCGCGAGCTGCAGCAATACCTGGGCGCGCAGCTGGAGCTGGTGGGCAATCTGACCCAGGCCCAGGCGCCGGCGCTGAGCTGGCTGGCCTCGCACAAATCCTCGTTGCCGGTCAGCGACCAGCAATTGCAGCAACGCTGGCAAAGCGCCGCCGTCGAACTGCGCCACTACAAGGAAAAGGCCGCCAACAGCGCGCCGGCGGTGCTGGAAACCATGATCGTCAAGGATTTCAACGAGATGGACGTGGGCAATTGCCGCGCGGTGCTGGACCAGGTGGAGCTGCCGGCCGCCGGCAACGTCTTCTCCGACCGCGCCCAGACCCTGGTCAGCCTGGCCAGCGACCGCTGCGGCGCGCTGCGCACCCAGGCCGGCGCCGCCGCCTACCAGAAGCTGAGCGCCTTCTTCAATCAATACCTGGCCAACCGCTTCCCCTTCGCCGCCAAGCTGGCGGCGCCGGACGCCGCGCCGGAGCGGGTGGCGGAATTCATGCGCCTGATGGACGACAGCGGCGGGCTGGCGGCCGCCGGCCTGCAGGACCTCAAGTCCGGCCAGGCCCAGGCGGCGCGGCGCTTCCTGGACGCGGCCAAGGCGGCGCGCGCCTGGCTGGGCCCGATGTTCGCCCGCGAGGGCGGCGGACCGTGGCAGGGCGTGGACGTGGAAGTGCGCTGGCGCACCGACCGCGAACACGAACAGGCGGCGGACCAGGTGATCGAATGGACGCTGGCCAGCGGCGGCCAGCGCCTGCGCTACCCCGGCGGCGACGGCCAGCGCCTGCACTGGAACATCGGCCAGCCGGTGACGGCGACCCTGCGCTGGGCCAAGGAATCGCAACAGGCGCCGGTGGAGGATTCGACGCAAAGCGGGCTGACCGTGTTCGACCGGCTGGCCAGCTGGAACTACGGCGGACAATGGGGCTTGCTGCGCTTATTGCGCGAGAACAATTCGCCGCTGCGCACCAATAGCGTGGAAGGCGTCAACGATGTGGGCCTGATGCTGGCGCTGCCGGTGCGCAACCCGGCCTTGCTGGGCAACGGCGACGCGCAGATGTTTTTGCGGCTGACCTTGCAGGCGCCGGGCGGCAAGAGCGGCCTGGCCGTGGCCAGCCTGCCGTACGCCGCGCCGCCGTCGCCGTTCCGCGCGGCCGCCAATCCGCGGCTGGCCGCGATAGAGGGCAGCTGATGCGCGCTTTGAACACCTTGAGGAAACGGCCATGAGCGCCATGTCGAGTCTGGAAACCCTGTTGCAACCCATCGCCGCGGACAATCCCGGCGGCGAGCCGCTGCGCTACGCGCCGGAATACGACCAACTGCGCGAACTGCGGCGCGAGGACGATCCCAGCCTGCCCGCCGGCATCTGGGAAAGCGATTTGAAGCGCGCGGACTGGTCCGGCGTGGAGCGCCTCGCCTCCGCGCTGCTGGCCGAGCGCAGCAAGGATTTGATGGTGGCCGGCTGGCTGGGGGAATCCTGGCTGCACCTGCTGGGCCTGCCCGGCCTGGAAGCGGCGCTGGCGTTGAGCGCGCAGTGCTGCGAGCAGTACTGGGACAGCCTGCACCCCTTGCCGCAGCAAGACGATCTGAGCTTTCGCACCGGCCCGCTGGAATGGCTGGCCAAAACCTACGCCGCCACGCTGGCGGCCCAGGTGCCCTTGCTGGACGCGCCGCCGCCGCAGGGGCGGCAGCCGCTGACCCTGCGGCAGTGGCAGGACCTCAACCGCCGGCTGCTGGCCGGCGGCGACGAGGGCAAGCTGGAGCGCGAACAGGCGCGCCACGAGCAGCAGAAGCTGAACGACTGGGTGCGCGCGCTGCCGCCGGCCGCGCTGGAGGAGAGCCGCGGCGCGCTGGCGCGCAGCCGGCAATGGCTGGCGCGGCTGCAGAGCTGGTGCGACGAACGCATGGGCGCGGACGCGCCGTCCTACGCGCCCTTGAGCCAGACGCTGGAGCAGGCGGCGCAAGCCTTGCAGGAACTGGCCGTCCTGCATCCCGGCCCGCCGCCGGAGCCGGAAGCCGCCGCCGTCGACCAGGCCGAGGCCGCCGCGCCGCCGGTCCTGGCCGAAGCCGGCCACGGCGCGCCGCCGCCGGCGTCCGCGCCCGTTTTCGCCCAGCGCGAGCCGCAGGGGCGGGAGGACGCTTACCGCCAGCTGCGCGGCATCGCCGATTATCTGGCGCGCACCGAGCCGCACAGCCCGGTGCCCTATCTGATCTACCGCGCGGTGGAGTGGGGGGAGAAGCCTTTGCGGGAGCTGCTGGCGGAGCTGATAGACAGCGACGCCGAGGCGCGGCGGCTGTGGTCCCTGCTGGGGGTGTTGCCTTAGAACCTGTTTATGATCTGCTGCGCGTCGGCGATACGGCGAACAAGCTCAATATGCTCATTGCCTCTTGTACACTTCGCTTTTTCGCTTGTTTTCGCCTTGTCTCGCCCTTGTGCGCGAGGCTTTGAGCAGGCGTTTAAAAACGGGGCTTGAGGCGGAGAAGCCGCCTCCCGCTTGACGGGCATTCAGTGAAGGACGGCCAGATGGCGAATGTGGAGTGGAACGGGCTGATCATCCGCCGCGCAAGCACGGCCGACGCGCCCGCGGTATTGAAAATTTTCGATGAAATCATCGCCTGGTTCGTCGCCATGGGCAACGCGGAGCAATGGGGAAGCGAGCCGTGGTCAAGCCAGCCGCGACAAGTGGAGCGGGTGGTCGAGGCGTGCTCGCTGCCGGGAGCGTGGGTGGCGGAGGAGGGAGGCGGCGCCGTGTTGGCCGCCTTGGTGCTGGGGGAGGCCATGCCCTATGCGCCGGCCGCGACGGAGCCCGAAATCTACGTGCGCTTGCTGGTCGCCTCCCGCCGCTCCGGCGCGCGGGGCGTCGGCCGGCGTTTGATGGCTTTCGCGGACGAACAGGCGAGGCTGGCCGGCGTCAAGCGCTTGCGCGTGGATTGCTATGGCGGGGGCACGGGGGCCCTGGCGCGTTTTTACGAGTCCTGCGGTTATGAGCGCATCGCCGCATTCGACGTGGACGGCTGGCCCTGCCAGCTGCTGGAGCGCGTTCACGCTCCCGCGAGCTAGGGCGAGGCCGCTTGGGAAAGCGGCTTGCTCGCATGGCGCGCTGCGCCGCGCGCAGCGGACCGCGAACGGACTCCAAGGCCAGGATGCCTGGCCCGGAAGGACGGCGCGGGCAAGGGCTCAGTCCAGCGTGTCCATATAGTCCTTGCCGCGCAGCCGCCCGGTTTGCGCCCAGGGCAGCGGCTGGCCGGCGGCCAGCGGGCGGATCTCCACGCGCATGCTTTCGCGATGGCGGCCGTCCTGTGAACGCGATTCCACCCGCAGCGGCATCGCCCAGCGCGCGCTCCATTGCAATTGCTTGCTGTGGCCCTTGGCGGTTTTGCGATACCAGCGGCTGCCGTCCGCGCCGGGGCTGACGGTGAAGCCTTTCAGTTTTTCAATGTCCACCAGCTGGCTGGCCAGGATCCAGGAGCCGTCGAAGCCCACGTCGCTCCATTCGCGCTGCCCCACTTGCACCAGCAGCCGCTGTTGCGGCAGGGCGAACTCCAGCCGCGGCTGGCCTTTGGCGTCCAGCCAGACGTGGCGGCTGGCGGCGGCGTAGTCGATGTGGTCGTGGCCGTCCTCATGGCCGTGGCCGTCATCGTGATCGTGGTCGTCGGCGGGGGCGTTCAGCCGTTCGCGCCAGACGTGCTTGCCCTGGCGGGTCAGTTTTTCCTGATAGCGTATGGTTTTTTCCACGCCGTCCTTGCCGATGGTGACGGTTTCGTAGCGGATGGTGGCCACCAGATCCGGCGCGGCGGCGCGCAGCGCCGGGGACAGGGCCAGCAGGGCCAGCGGCAGCAGGATTTTCATCGCGGTCTTTCTTCATGCGTAAAAGTAGGCTTGCCCGTGGGCAAGCCGAATGGGGTGCATCCGGGACGGCCGCGCCGGGCCTGGAGCGGCGCCGGCGCGGAGCTCGTCGCGGGGGCGGGGGCTTAGAGCCTGTTTACGATTTCGCGAGCTAGAGCGAGAGAAGGCGAAAACGAGCGAAAAAGCGGAATGTACTCGTGATACATGAGCATTTTGAGCTGGTACTCACCGTGCAACGCTTCACGACGCGCAGCAGATCGTAAACAGGTTCTTAGAGGCCCAGCGCGCTTTTCACCAGGCCGAACACCTTGGTGTTGTCCATCACGCCCTTGAAGCCCTTGGAGCCGGCGCCGCCGGACATCAGCATCACGTCGCCGCCGCCGTGGGTTTCGCTGGACAGGCGGATGCCGGTTTCCTGCTGGTAGTCGTCGCCCATCGCGGTGGCGGAGTCCACCGACACGCGGCTGGCCTTGCGGTTGGGGCCGTTGCCGAACACCAGCGCGGTGTAAGTGGCGCCGTCCGCGTCCTTGGATTCCTTGCCGTCGGCGTAGCCGCGCACGATGTCGTGGATGGGGTTGCCGCGCTTGGCGTAGCCGTTGATGGTCATGGTGTGGTCATGGTCCGCGGTGACCACGATCAGGGTGTTGTTCAGGTCCACCTTGGCCAGCGCGGTCTTGATGGCGTTGTCGAAGGCGATGGTGTCTTCCAGCGCGCGCTTGGCGTTGGTGCCGTGCAGCGCGTGGTCGATGCGGCCGCCTTCCACCATCAGCACATAGCCGTTGCCGTTGCGGGACAGGGTGTCGATGGCCTTGGCGGTCATGTCGGCCAGGCTGGGCTGGTTCAGGCTGTTCTTCACCCGGTCCAGCTCGTAGTCCATGTGGTCCTTGTTGAAGATGCCCAGCAGTTTGTTGCCGGACTGCGGGTTGAAGGCGGCCAGCTCGCTGCCGCTGCTCACCAGGGTGTAGCCCTTGGCCTGCATTTCGGTCAGCAGATTGCGGCCGTCCGGGCGCTTGCCGCCGGAGGCGGTGGGCAGGAAGAATTTGCCGCCGCCGCCCATCAGCACGTCCAGGCCGGCGCCCAGCTTGGCGTTGTAGCCGGCGCCGCCCGGCGCCGCCTGGGCGGCGATGTCGGATTCGGCGTCGCGGTGGCAGACGTGGGAATAAGTGGCGGCCGGGGTAGCGTGGGTGACGCGGGTGGTGGTCACCGCGCCGATGGCCTTGCCCTTGGCCTTGGCCAGTTCCAGCAGGGTGGTCGCCGGCTGGCCGTTGCCGCTGCCGCAATTGCCGGTGCCGTTGCTATTGGGGTCGATGGCGCGGGTGTCGGCGGACATGGAGATGACTTCGTTGTTCATCTTCACGCCGGTCATATAGGCGGACATGGACGGCGCGCTGTCGGTGGTTTGCGCGTCGTTGGAGAAGGTCTTGACGCGGGCGGTGCGGGACAGCTGTTCCATGTTCAGCTTGCCGGCTTCGCCGTATTTGTAGATGCGCGAGGCGGTGACGGTGGTGGGGCCCATGCCGTCGCCCAGGAAGAAGATCACGTTCTTGGCTTCGCCCGCGGCCTGGGCCGGCAGCGCGTGCAGGGCGGCGGCCAGCGCGGCGACGCTGAGCAGCGGTTTCATCATCGGTTTCATTGCGGTTCTCTTGTATGGGTTTATGTAGCGTTTGGGGGCGGCGGCTCAGAACCTGTTTACGGTCTGCTGCGCGTCAGCGATACGGCGTTGAAAATGTCTTCAAAATGCTCGTGTACCGTGTGTACACTCCGCTTTTTCAGCCATTTTCGCCTTGTCTCGCCCTTGCTCGCGAGATCGTAAACAGGTTCTCAGAGCGCGGCCGCTTTCTTCACCAGGCCAAACACGTCGATGTTTTCCAGGAAGCCGTGGAAGGCGTCCGAACCCTGGCCGATGGCGCCGATGTAGACATCGGTGCCGCCGTGGGTTTCGCCGCCGGCCGGCATGCGCACCGCCGCTTCCTGGTGGTAGTCGTTGGCGGAGACCACGGTGTCGGTCAGCGCGGCGGCGGCGTTGCGGTTGCCGTTGACGCGGTTTTCGCCGTTGCCGAAACCGATGATGGAATAGGGCATGCCGTCGGCGTCGGTGGCCAGGCTGCCGTTGCTGTAGTTCTTCACCAGGCCCAGCACGCCGGGGTTGCCGGCCGTGGTCTTGCCGGTGCGTTGGGCGTAGCCGTTGAGCACCAGGGTGTGGTCGTGGTCCGCGGTCACCACGATCAGGGTGTTTTTCAGGTCCGGATCGCGCTGTTTCATCGCGTCGATGGCGGTCTTGATCGCCTGATCGAAGGCCACGGTGTCCTGCAGCGCTTTCTTGGCGGTGGTTTCATGCAGCGCGTGGTCGATGCGGCCGCCTTCCACCATCAGGAAGAAGCCTTGCTTGTCCTTGCGGTCCGCCAGCATGGAGATGGCCTTGGCGGTCATCTCGGCCAGGCTGGGTTCCTTGGAGGCGTCGCGGTCCAGGTCGTAGCTCATGTGGCTGCTGGTGAACAGGCCCACGGCGCGGGTGGTCTTGGCCGGGTCCAGCGCGTTGAAGCCGGTGTTGTCCGCGGCGTAGCCGTAGCCCTTGGCTTTCAGCTCCGCCACCAGATCGCGGCCGTCGGCGCGCTTGCCGCCGGCGGCCTTGGGCAGGAAGAACTGGCGGCCGCCGCCGAAGACCACGTCCACGCCGTCTTGCAGCTTGGCGTTGAAGAGCGCGCCGCCCGGCACCAATTGGGCGGCGATGTCGGATTCGGCGTCGCGGTGGCAAACGTGGGAGTAAGTGGCCGCCGGGGTGGCGTGGGTGACGCGGGTGGTGGTGACCACGCCGGTGGCCTTGCCGCCGGCCTTGGCCAGCTCCAGCAGGGTGCTGACCGGCTGGCCGTTGCCGCTGCCGCAGTTGGAGGTGAAGTCCGCGGTGGGGGATTTGGCCTGGGTGTCGGTGGACATGGAGATGACTTCGTTGTTCATCTTCACGCCGGTCATGTAGGCGGACATGGACGGCGCGCTGTCGGTGACTTGGGCGTCGTTGGAGAAGGTTTTGACAAAGCCGCTCTCCGGCAGCGTGTCCATGGTCAGCTCGCCGTCTTCGCCCACGGAGTAGATGCGGGCGGCGGTGGTGGTGTTGATGCCCATGCCGTCGCCCAGGAAGAAGATCACGTTCTTGGCGGCGGGACGGAGGCCCTGGTTGTTGTTGGCGGAGCCGCTGGCGGTGCCGCCGCTGCTGCCGCAGGCGGCCAGGCCGATGGCGGCCGTCACGGCCAGGGTCAGGCTGAGGATGCGCATGATGTTATGTTCCGGGCATGAAAAAAACCGGCACAGCATAGTGCGCGCATGTTTCGGCCAGGAGAGGGTTTGATGAAGATTTTGTTGCGGGGTCAACCGGCGGGCCGGGGCCGGCGTTGGCGGGGCGCGCTTAGAACCTGTTTACGATCTGCTGCGCGTCGTGGAGCCTTACACGGTGAGCACACCTTCGAAATGCTCATGTACCATTTGTACATTCCGCTTTCTCAGCCGTTTTCGCCTTGTCTCGCTTTAGCTCGCGAGATCGTAAACAGGTTCTTAGCGCCGGTCGGCGCATAGCGGCAGCAGCCGCTGATAGGCGGCGTTGATGTCCTTGCTCTTGCGTTCCGCCAGTTCGCGCAGCTCCAGGCCCAGGGCGCTGACCTTGTCCGGATGGTATTCCGCCATCCGCGCCCGGTAAGCGGCTTTCAGTTCTTCCGCGGAGCAGGGCCAGGCGACTTGCAGCACCTGGCAGGCGCGCTCGGTCTCGGAGACGGCGCCGGACGGCGGGGCGTCCGGCCGCGTCGGGCTCAGCGCCCGGCGGATCAGCCAGTAGGCCAGCAGGGCAAACAACAGCAGCGCAATCAATCGCATCGACACGGTTCCTTGGCAGAGGGCCGCCCGCGCTTGCGGACGGAATAGCAATATGGAGCGGCTGGCCGGACGCTGGTTCCCGGCGCGGGGCGGCGGTGGGTGAACTATGCCGCCGGCGGGCGGTCCCACCCGGCCCGGTTATGTTCTTTAATTTAGAGCCGCCTGCCGATCCGGGGAGGCGGCGGCCCGCAAGGAAGCATATGAGTTCCACCATCCGTCCGGCCGTCCGCGCCGACATCGCCGCACTGTTCGACATCCGCACCAGCGTCCGGCAAAACCACCTTTCCATCGAGCAACTGGCCGACCTGGGCATCACGCCCGAGACCATCGCCGAAACCATCGCCGCCGCGCCCTGCGCCTGGATCGCGGAGCAGGACGGCCAGCCGGCCGGCTTCGCCATGGCGGACCTGGACGCCGGCGAAGTGTTCGCCTTGTTCATCAAGCCGGCGTTCGAGGGTCTGGGCCTGGGTCGGCAACTGCTGAGCCAGGCCGAGGCCGCGCTGTTTCAACGCCATCCGGTGATCCGGCTGACGACCGACGGCGACGCGTCCATCCGCGCCAACGGCTTTTATCAGCGTCAGGGCTGGCGGCAGGCCGGCTTGGCCGAGGGCGGAGACCTGTTGTACGAAAAGCGGCGCGAGGGCTGAGCGAGGCGCGCCTCCGGCGACGAGACTGAAGAGGCCGGGGGCGTGCCGGATACGCGCGCTCCCGGGCGTCCGGAGGCGCGTGGCGGGCAGGTAAAGAGGGAGCGCTTCTTCTTTAAGCGCATAAGCATAAGCCAATATGCCACTACAGCCGCGCCGGCTTTTATATTATGATGCCGGCTCTGCGTTGTTTGCCACCCCTGTCCGCATTACCCAGTTCCCTGCTTCATGCCAAGACGCCGCGTTTCGCGCGCCGTCGTCGTCGACTGTTTCCGGGTGGCCGCGCCAAGTCATAGATGATAGCCGTCCTGGAGTTTTGAATGAGTTTCGCCACCTTATTGCTGTACATCGTCGCCGTCAGCGCCGTGATGATCACCCCCGGTCCGTCCATGCTGCTGGCGCTCAACAACGGCGCCAGCCACGGCATGCGCATCGCCAGCTACGGCTTTGCCGGCGCGGTGCTGTCCGATCTGCTGCTGATCGCCGCCGTGGGCTGCGGCCTGGGCGCCTTGCTGCAAGCGTCGGAACAACTGTTTTCCATCGTCAAATGGGGCGGCGCCGCCTATCTGGTCTACCTGGCCTGGATGATGTGGCGCGCGCCCACCCAGGCGCTGGCCGCCAGCGCCCAGAGCGGCGAGGCCAGCGGCCGCGGCACGTTTTTGCGTTCCCTGGTGGTGGGCCTGTCCAATCCCAAGGGCCTGCTGTTCTTCACCGCCTTCCTGCCGCAGTTCATCCGCCAGGACCAGCCGGCGGTGCCGCAATACATGATTCTGGCCGTGGTCACCGCCAGCGTGGACTGCGTGATGATGTTCATCTACGCCTACGGCGGCCGCCACGCGATGCGCACCTTCTCCGCCCGCGTGATGGGCTGGATCAACCGCAGCTGCGCCGGCATGCTGGCGGTGCTGGCCATCGGCCTCAGCCTGTACCGCCGCAGCGATATGAGCTGAGCGCGCCGCTTTGCCTGCACGGAAAACCCGCCGAATCCGGCGGGTTTTTTGATGTGGGCCTATCGCCGGGCGCGACAAAAAGCCGCCCCTGGGGGCGGCAAGAGGACATCGATAGATACAAAGGAGGGGAGGACTTGTTCCTGAACCCTCCGGCCAATATATCCGCCGCCCGTGACAGCGGGATGACGGCTCAACGCAGCGGCGAGGCGGCCGACGCCGGCGCCCGACGGCGCGCGGCGGGTTCGGCGGCATCCCGGTACACCCGCACATAGTCCACCACCATCTCCTGCGGCCAACGCGTGGACGCGTCCGGCGCGCCGGCCCAATCCCCGCCTACCGCCAGATTCAGCACGATGAAGGCCGGTTCTTGCAAGGCGCTCCAGCCGTCGCCGCCGTCGGTTTTCATCGTCACGGTCTGATAGAGTTGGCCGTCGACGAAGTAGCGGATCGCCGCCGGCGACCACTCCACGGCGAAATCGTGGAAACGGTCGTTGAACCAGCCCAGATCCGGCGTGACATAGGAGGCCGACGCCGTTTGCACCGTCCCGGCCGGCGCGCCGGGCTTGGGCCGGTGCGCGCTGCCCCAGACGGTGGCGTTTTCCGCGCCGGCCTCGCTGCCCACCATTTCCAGGATGTCGATCTCGCCGTAATGCGCGGGCTGATCCCAGCGCTGGTTCAGCATCCAGAACGCCGGAAACATGCCCTGGCCGTAAGGCAGCTTGATGCGCGCCTCGATCCGGCCGTAGCGCCAGGCGGCCTGGCTGCGCAGGCGCGCCGAGGTATAGTCGCGGCCGCCGTAAGCCTGCCGCCGCGCGGCGATATGCAGCGCGCCGTCGCGCACGGCCACATTGTCTCCGGCGGTGTAGTACTGCAGCTCATGCAGGCCCCACGGGCCGGGGCCGGATTCCAGCCGCCATTTGGCGCCGTCCAGCGCCGTGCCGTTGAATTCGTCCTGCCACGCCAACTGCCAATTGGCCGCGGCTGCGCCGCCGCTCAGCAGCGCCGTAATCGCGGCGGCTGCCGCCATCTTGCTTTTCATCGCTCATCTCGCGCGAGTTTGTCGAGCGTCCAGCATAGCCGGAAGCGAGAGCGGCGCAGCGCGGCCGCGCTTGGCAGTTTTACCAAGCGCGGCCAGGCCCGCGGCTTAGAGCCGTTCAACGCCGTATCGCTGAAGCGCGGCAGACATTGAACCGCTGCTTAGAGCCGCTAACAAATGCTCGCAGAGAACCTGAGCCAAGGCGCGCCGACGCAGGCAGTACAAGTCGTACGACAAGGAGGCGCAACGCGGGATCAGGGGTTTTGTTAGCGGGTCTTAGAGCCTGTTCACGATCTCGCGAGCAAGAGCGAGACAAGGCAAAAACGAGCGAAAAAGCGGAATGTACACGTGGTACATGAGCATTTTGAGCTTGTTTTTAACGCGGTATCGCCGCAGCGCAGTAGATCGTGAACAGGTTCTTAGGAGCAATTCGAGTTCAGGCTGGGATAGGCGGTATTCAGGATCCACTTGCCCTTGCTGTTCTTGGCATAGCGGAAAGATAGGTAAATGGGCTCCCCGGCGGGAAACGGGGTGGACAGGGTGCAGACTCCGGCCGCGTTCACTGTCTTGCAGGTGCTGGGTCGCGCGCCGGGCCAGCCCTTGGGATAGAGAGTGCCCTCCGGCACGCAATCGGACTCCGCCGCCCGGGTGCCGCATATGGCCGGTTTGGGGCCTTTGGGCCCGGGATAACCCTGCCAGGTGGTGAAGGCGGCTTTGAACTGGTCCCAGCTGTCGAACTGCGATTTGCCCGCCTGGGTGGGTTGGCCGCGGATATGGATGCTGACATGGCCTTCCATCGCGGTGTTGTCCGCCATGGATTTGACGCTGGCGTTCACATCCGGGGTGACGCGGCAATCCGCCGCCTGAACCGGCGCAGCGGACAACAGGCATAGGGTCAGCGCCGTCAGCGCGGCGCCGGAACAGATTGGGAGGAGGCGATTAGGCATGAGGGAATCCTGAAAACGTCGGGCGCGCAGGCCCGATGGGGTTTTTTAAAAGCGGGCGGCTGTAAGTTATTGCGCCAACAGGGCATGACGCGATTTATCGTTGAAGATTAATGCAAAAGGCATTAATGATGCCTGCGCTTTGGGACAGGTGGCGGGCGAGCGCCGTGCGCCGAAGCCTGGTCGAGGAGGCCTCCGGCGTCGGCGGCGCGGCCTTGAGAACGGCTTCCGCGCGGGGCGGTGAGGGAGAGGAGTGCTTGGGCGATATTCCGGGGCGGCTGCGGCTGAGGCCGGCCATGCGCCAAGCCGCCGTCTCAGCCGCAAGGCTCCGCCTCGGGCCGGCTTGCCGGGAAGGGCGTCCTACTGGCGGCTCCGCTCCCAGGCGGCCTGGGTTTCCAGGAATAAGCCGTGCAGCCGGTATTTGTCCCAGATGAAGGCCGTTTCCTTGGCGAACAAGCCGGCGCGCAAAGCCTGCCTGAGCTTGGCCAGAATCGCCGGCGGCGTGTCCGGATGGCAGATCAGCCAGCGCTCGGCCGGCGTCAGCGCCAGCGCCTTGCGCGGCGGCGGTCCGTCCTCCGGCGCGGGCGGGGTGTCGCTGACGAAGACCTCCAGCCGCTTGGCCGCCAGCATTTTGAAACCCAGCGCCGGTTTGGCGATGGGGATGTAGCTCAGTTGGGCGGAACTGAGCAGATCGCGCGCTTCCGCAATGTCCACCGTGCCCAGGGTCATGCCCTGCATATCGCGCAGATTCTTGAACGGCGCCGCGTTGCCGCGGGCCACGTAGGCCTGCAAGACCACCGGCGAGATGGCGGCCACATAGCTGACGGTTTCCGCCTTGCCCTGGTCGAAGTTCACATCCAGCGCGCAGGTGTTCTTCTCCGCGGCGGCCAGGAAGTACGCGCGCTTGGCCGGCACGCCTTTCAGCGCCACCTCCAGCCCGGCCTTGGCCGTCAGGTAGCGGAAAGCGTCGGCGTAGGGGCCGCCGAGGCCGTCTCGGGCCGGCGTCAGATAGGGCGGATGCGCGTCCGCCACCACGGTCAGCAGCGGCTGGGCCTGGGCCAGGCAGGCGGCGCCGGCCAGCGCCGCCGCCAGCCGTCTGAACGCGGGCGGCGGGCTCAAGACTTCACCAGATCCACCGGCGTGCGCACAATGCTCTGCATCTCGCTTTGCGTCAGCCGCTTGTTGAAGGATTCCAGCCCCAGGCGGATGGCGTACTCCGCCTGCAAGGCCGGGTGCTGGTCCGCGGTGGCGTAAATGCGCTTGGACGCCAGCAGCGCGGCCATCTCCGGGATATTGTCGTAGCCGCCGATCAAGACCTTGCCGTCCCGCTTCAATTCCGTCACCGCCTGCGCCGCGCCAATCGCCATATTGTCGTTGCCGCACAAGAGCGCGGCCAGGTCCGGCGTCTGTTTCATCAGCTTCAGCGCCGCCGCCCGCCCGGCGTCCCGCTCCCAATCGCCCCAGGCGAGGGCGGCCAGCGTCATATTGGCGCTGGCTATCGCCTCCCGGTAACCGTCGCTGCGCGCCTTGGCGTTGATGGAGCCGGGCAGGCCCTCGATGATGGCCGCCTTGCTGCGCGGCTTCAAGGCCCGCAGCACATAGTCTCCCACCGCGCGCGCGCCGCTGAAATTGCTGGGGCCGACAAAGGGAATGTTGACGCCGTGGCTGGCCAGCGCCCGGTCGTCCAGCTTGTTGTCCAGATTGATCACCAACAGGCCGCTTTGCACCGCCTTGATCAGCGCCGGGATGATGGCGCGGGAGTCCGCCGGCGTGATCAGCAGGATCTGCTCGCGGCGGGCGATGCAGGCTTCAACGATCTTGATCTGCCCGGCCAGGTCGGTCTCCCCCTGCACCCCGTCTATCGTCAGCTGATAGTCGCCGCTGTGCTGCGCGTGGTGCCTGCGCGCGCCGGCCGTCATCACGCTGAAGAAAGGGTTTCTCAGCGATTTGAGCACCAGGGTCACCGCGGGCTTCGTCGCGGCCGCCGCCAGCCGGGGCCAGGCCAGCAGGCCCAGAGATGCCAGTAAAAACGCGCGCCGCCGCATGGAGCTCCCCCGCCTGTCGAATGAATGCGCCGGCAAGCCGGCGGCCAGGCCCGGCCGCGCGGCCAGGCTCAAGGATATGGCTTCTTTATAGAGCACAGCGGGGAGGGCGGCAGGAGCGGACTATCCATGCGTTTGAGGGGTTTGGCCTCACTCTCGTCATCGATGGGCGTCGTCATGATGGGGGCAGGCCAAGCTGCTGCCGCAGCGGCGGCTGTTATGGAAACATGGCCGTAGAGGACGCTTGGCGGGGACGTGTGGAGTGGCGCTTGAGTGTTTACCCTAATCCCTGCAAAATCTAGCACCTACTCTCTAACAATTAATACATTCCGCCGATGAACATTTCTCTCCCCCTCGCGCTGCGCGCCTGCGCCGCGTTGTGCTTGTCATGGCCCGCCGTCGCGCCGGCCAAGTCCTTGCCGGTTCAGCCCGTCTCCACCGTGGTCGCTGACTATCTGCAACAGGCCAAGGCCAGTCAGCAGCCGGCCGAGCTGCTCAGCTCGGTGGTGGAGGACGGGGTGGAGGTGCGCATGTACCGGATGGTGTCGCAGCAATGGCCGGGAGCCGGCAGCGGCATTGGGAGCAATGCGCCGCTGTGGGAGCAGCAGTACAAGCTGGTCCTGCCCTTGACGCGCAAGCCGGGCGCGCCAGTGCTGCTGTACGTCAACGGCGGCAGCAATCACGCGCAGCCGCCCAAGCTGCCGGACCGCTTGCCGGCGGAAGCGCTGGCGCGCGATCTGGGCGTGCCGGTGGCCGAGCTGTATTTCGTGCCGAACCAGGATTTGCAATTGGACGAGCAGCCGGCCGGCCGCGAGGACGCGCTGGTGGCCTATACCTGGCGCAAAACGGTGGATCAGCCGCAGGCGGAGCGTTTCAGCTCCCTGCATCTGCCGATGACGCAGGCGGTGAGCGCGACGATGGACGCCTTGCAGCGCAGCCTGCCGGGCAGCGAGCGTTTCGTGGTGGCCGGCGCGTCCAAGCGCGGCTGGGCCGCTTGGCTGGCTGGTCTGAACGATAAGCGGGTGAGCGCCATCGTGCCGGTGGTGGCGGATTTCTGGAACGTGCGCGTCAACTTCACCCATGTCTACAACAGCTACGGCCAGCAGTGGCCGGCGGCACTGCGCGATTATCAGCGCAACGGCATCACCGAGGATGTGCTGCAAGGAGGGCCGGGTCTGGACGCCTTGTTGCGCTTCGAGGACGTGGTCAATTACCGCGCCGGGATGGCGCGTTTGAGCAAGTATATGATTTCCGCTTCCGGCGACGACTTCGCGGTGCCGGATTCCGCCTGGAGCTATCTGCCGGACTTCGCCGGCCCCACCCAGCTGCGCTATCTGCCCAATCAGTCGCACTATGTGAAGGGCGATCAGATCGGCAAGGCCTTGCGGCAGTTCATGCGCCGCTGGCTGGCCGGCAAGCCGATGCCGCGGGCGCAGGTGGACGCGGACCCGGCCAGCGGCCGGCTGCGCGTCAGCGTGGCGGAGCGCGAGGCGGGCAAGGCGACGCTGTGGCTGGCGCATAACCCCGCGAGCCGGGATTTCCGCTTCAATTCCGGCATCCGTTATCAGCCCAAGGCGATTGAAGGCCAGTGCCGCCGCGGCAACTGCCGTTTCGAGTTCAAGCCGGACGCTTCGCTGCCGGGCTGGCAGGCTTATTTCATCGAGTTCGAGGGCCAGGATTTCGCCTGGAGCACGCCGCCCTTGGTGTGGCCGCACGCCTATCCCAACGGCGAGCCGGTGCCGTTTGGCGCGCCGCGTTTGCAACTGGGGCGCTGATCGCGCTTGGGCGGGCGGTTTGGCCGCCTGCGCCAGATCTCGAAGCCGGCTGAGCCGGCTTTTATTTTTCTCATGTTTTGTATTTTTTAGTCCAACCTGGATTTTTTTGTTTACATTTTGGATTTCAAAGTCTACTCTGGATTCATTGATCCAATTGCGAGTGCCGCCATGCTGTCCCGTTACCAGTCCATCGCCGACGCCATCGCCACCTTGTTCTATCCCTATGCCGAAGTGGTGCTGCACGACCTGGCCACCCAGTCCGTGGCCTATATCGCCAACAATTTCTCCAAGCGCGAGCTGGGCGACGATTCCGGCCTGGACGAACTGGAAAACACGCCGGACGCGACGGTGATCGGTCCTTACGAAAAACTGAACTGGGACGGCCGCAAGCTGCGTTCCATCAGCGTGGTGCTGCGCGACGACGCCGGAGTCGTGCTCGGCATGATGTGCGTGAACCTGGACATCTCGGTGTTCGAGGGCGCGCGGGCGGCGCTGGACCTGTTCCTGTCCGGCAGCAAGCTGGTGGCGCAGCCGGCCTTGTTGTTCGAGGACGACTGGCAGGAGCGCATCAACCGTTTCATCCACGGCTGGCTGCAACAGCGCCAGCTCAGCCTGTCCATTCTCAACCGCGAGCACAAGCGCGAGCTGGTGGAGGCGCTGCTGCACGAGGGCGCGTTTCGCGGCAAGAACGCCGCCAACTACGTGGCCAATGTGCTGGGCATGGGCCGCGCCACGGTTTTCAAGCATTTGAAAGAGCTGAAGGAGCAAGCATGACACTGGATTCCCTGTTCGACGCCATCGCCGCCGCTCACCAGGCCATCCGCCCGCAGGCGCGGGTCACGCCGCTGGAGCACAGCCCGGCCTTGTCCGCCCTGACCGGCTGCGAGGTGTATCTGAAGTGCGAGCATCTGCAGCGCACCGGCTCCTTCAAATTCCGCGGCGCCAGCAACAAGCTGCGGCTGCTGGACCCGGCGGCGCGGCGGGAAGGGGTGATCGCCGCGTCCACCGGCAACCACGGCCAGGCGGTGGCCTTGGCCGGCGGGCTGTTGCAAGTGCCGGTGACGGTGTACGCGCCGGCGTCCGCCGCCGCGGTGAAGCTGGACGCCATCCGCGCGCTGGGGGCGGAGCTCAAGCTGGTGGACGGCGGCGCGCTGGAGGCGGAACTGAGCGCCGGCGAGGCGGCGCGGCGGGCGGGTCTGCCCTTTGTGTCGCCGTACAACGATCTGGACGTGGTGGCCGGCCAGGGCACGGTGGGCATGGAGCTGGCCGAGCAGTGCCCGGAGCTGGACGCGGTCTTTGTCTCCGTGGGCGGCGGCGGCCTGATTTCCGGCATCGGCGCGGCCTTGCGGCGCCTGGCGCCCGGCGCGGAACTGGTGGGCTGCTGGCCGGAGGCGGCGGCCACTATGCACGCCAGCCTGCAAGCCGGCCGCATCGTCGAGGTGGACGAGGGCGACACCCTGTCCGACGGCACCGCCGGCGGGGTGGAGCCGGGCGCGGTGACTTTCGAGCTGTGCCAGGCCTTGATCCGCCACTGCGCGCTGGTCAGCGAGGCGGAGATCCGCGCGGCGCTGCGCTTGCTGGCGCAGAGCGAGCGCTGGATGACGGAGGGCGCGGCGGGCGTGGCGCTGGCCGGCCTGTTGCGGCAGGCGCCGCGCTACCAGGGCAAAAAGGTGGCGGTGGTGCTGTGCGGCCGCAACATCGTGCTGGATAAGTTTTTGAAGGCGGTGTCATGAAAACCTTCAACAAGGATGAAATCCTGGCGCGGCTGGATCTGGAGCGGGCGGAAGCACTGCTGCGCCAGGGTTTCATCGCCTATTCCGCCGGCCGCGCGCAACTGCCGCCGGTGCAGCATTTCGCCTTTGCCGCGGCCAACGGCGATTGCTGCGTGAAATCCGGCTATGTGGAGGGCGAGAGCCTGTTCGCGGTCAAGGTGTCGTCCGGTTTCTACGACAATCCCAAGCGCGGCCTGCCCAGCAATCAGGGCCTGGTGCTGTGCTTCTGCGCCCGTACCGGCGCGCCGTTGGCGCTGCTGCGGGACGAGGGCTGGCTCACCGCCTGGCGCACCGCGCTGGCCGGCAGGCTGGCGGCGCGGGTCTTGGCCCCGCGCCGGGTGGAGGCGATAGGCATTGTCGGCACCGGCTTGCAGGCGCGCTTGCAATTGCGCGCCTTGCAGGCGGTGACGCCGTGCCGGGAGACGTGGGTGTGGGGGCGTTCGGAGACCGAGCTGGCGGCTTTCGCCGCCGAGTTCGAAGCCGAGGGCTACCGTGTGCGGACCACGCTGGACGCGGAGCCGCTGGCGCGCGCCTGCCGGCTGATCGTCACCTGCACGCCGTCCGCCCGGCCCATTCTGCGGGCCGGCTGGCTGCGGCCCGGCAGCCATGTCACCGCGGTGGGCGCGGACGCCGCCGGCAAGCAGGAACTGGAGACGGAATGGGTGGCCGCCGCGGACCGCATCGTGGTGGACTCCGTCGCCCAGTGCGCGGCTTACGGCGAGGTGTCGCACGCGCTGGCCGCCGGTCTGCTGGAGCGCGAACGCTTGACGGAGCTGGGGCGGGTGCTGGCCGGCGAGCAGGCGGGCCGGCAAAGCGAGGACGAGATCACGCTGGCGGACCTGACCGGACTGGCGGTGCAGGACGCGCAGATCGCCAAATGCGTGCTGGAGGCCCAGGCCTGAGACGCGCTTGACCGTCAAGGGGTTCTCAGAACGTGTTTACGATCTCGCGAGCTAAGGCGAGACAAGGCGAAAACGGCTGAGAAAGCGGAATGTACTCGTGGCACATGAGCATTTCGAAGCCGTGTTCACCGTGGGGCGTCTCACGAAACGCAGCAGAGTTTGAACAGGTTCTCAGGCCGCGTGCGGGAAACCGTGCACCGGCCGCAAGGGCGGCCGGGCGTAGCCGCCCTGTTTTTGCGCCGCCATCAGAAAGCGGGTGTAGTTTTCCTTGCCCACCTGGCGGAAGTTGAATTTGACGGTGTCGGCAGAGAGCGCGGCGCCGTCCTTGGCCTGCAAGCGGGCGACGATGTCGGCGACCACATTGTCCGCCTGCTGGCGCAGCGCCGAGCCCGCTTCTTTTTTCAGCATCTCGTTGAGGGTGACGATGGCGGGCGCGTCCGCCAGCCCCATGGCGGACAGGGCGGCGGCGTGTTGGCCGAAGTGCCGCCAGACGATGGCCTGGGAGCCCAGCCGCAACACGAACTTGAACGGAAAGCCGGTGCGGATGGAGAGCAGCACCGGGTCTATGCACACCAATTGTTCTATCGAGTTGACGCCCTCGGCCGCCAGCGCGGCGGAAATATTGGCGGTCACGCCTTCCAGCTGGATCAGTTGGTCGTTTTCCTGCGGCTGTTCCTTGGCGTTCAGGTTCAGCGCCACCAGCCGGCGCAGCAGCTTGAACAGGGAGTCCATCGGAAAGGCGCCGACGGCGAAGGCGGCCACGGTCTGCGCGGCGGAGACGGTTTCGGAGTCGCCGGCGGCGCTGACGGCCGCGCCGATGGGAATGGCCAGCATCATGCGCAGCGCGTACCAATACACGTCTGCCACATTGAGGCTGCGCTTGCGCACGCTCAGCACCATATCGCTGACCACGAACAGATAGGCGCCGGCGATGGCGGCGCAGACGATCTGGGTGCCGAAGGGCAGGGCCAGCTGTCCGTTGACGGCGAGCAGATAGAGCACGCTCATGCACAGGGTGGCGATCAGCATCAGCATCATGGGCGTGAGAAAGGCGGCGCGGCCGTAGTGCTCGCGGTAGATCTGCTCGAACAATTGCTCGGCGGCGGCCTCCACCTCCTCGTTTTCCGGCAGCGGCCAGGCGTTCAGTTGCGGGTGTTTGTCGGTGCGCGGCTGCCAGAACTGGCGCAGATAATAGATCAGCGCGCCGTTGTTGAGCCGGTTGCGGAATTCCTCGTAGCGGGCGCCCCAGCCTATGACCAGGAAGCGGATCATCGGCGCGGCCGCCAGCGCGGTGGTCAGCAGGCCCAGCGCGAAATGACTGGCGTGCTGCGGGCGGGAAAAAGGCTGCGCCATCAGCAGCGACAGTCCGTACAGCGCGGCGATGTCCAGCAGCAACAGGCCTGCCCACAAGCCGTGATATTTCAGGTTTTTCATGATGGCCTCGCTGATTGGCGGCGTGGCTACCATGGTAGTTCTCCAGCGTAAAATCGCACTCCGTACGAATAACTAGCGCGCCGACCGGCGGCTACCTTATCAAAAGTAGTGTTGAATCATTGATGTCCGGCCCCTAGCATCGGCTTCGCGTTTCATTGGCCCAATGGCGCGGACTGGACGACGGGCGCCGACGCGCGTGCTCGCCAGACGCTTTCCTTGCCGCCGCTTGCCATCCTCCAGCCGACGTTCACGAACGGAGCCAGACATGCCGGACATCATCGATTTGAGAAGCGACACCCTGACGCGGGTCAGCAAGAGCGACGTGGAGACGCTGGATTTCGCCAAGATCGGCGACGACTGCTACGGCGAAGACCGTTATGTGCGTGAACTGGAAGCCTACTGCGCCGAGCTGTTCGGCAAGGAAGCGGCCTTGTTCATGCCCTCCGGCACCATGAGCAATCAAGTGGGGCTGCGCTGCCTGGCCGGGCCCGGCGATGAAATCGTCACCGAGGTGGGTTATCACATCAATTTCTTCGAATCCTCGGCGGTCAGCGCCAACAGCGGCCTGGTGCTGAATGCCTACCATAGCCGGAACGGCGTGCTCACCGCCGACGAAGCGCGCATCGCCATCCACGCCAAGGCGCGCTGGTCCAGCCTGTACGCGGTGCCCAAGGTGGTGGCGATAGAAAGCAGCATCAACAGCTATGGCGGCATCGTCTATCCGGTGGACGAAATGGGACGCATGCGCGCGCTGTGCGACGAAATGGGCCTCAGCCTGTACCTGGACGGCGCGCGGGTGCTCAATGCCTGCAGTCATCTGGATCTAGCGCCGGCGCGTTATGCGCGGCCGGCGGACATGTTGAACTTCTGCTTTTCCAAAGGCGTGGGCGCGCCCTTCGGCTCCATCCTGGCCGGCCCGGCCCGCAAGATAGAGGCGGCCAAGGTCTTCCGCAAATGGTACGGCGGCTGCCTGCACCAATCCGGCCTGATGGCCGGCATCGCGCTGGACAAGATGCGGCGCTGGCAGCAGGTGACGCAGGAAGACAATGAAAAGGCCCGCATCCTGGGCGACAAATTGAGCGCGGCGGCGCGGCTGAAGTACCCGGTGGAGACCAATATGGTGTTCATCGAAGCGGCGGACGCCAAGGCCATGGTGGCCAGACTGGCGGAGCGGGGCGTGCTGGCGCTGGCCTGGAAACCGGATCTGGTGCGCTTCATCAGCAGCAGCCTGGTGACGCGCGGGCAGGTGGAGCGGGCGGCGGACATCATACGCGCCAGCCTCTGAAGCGCCGGTCTCCCATTCCGGACAATTTCTCACGATAGCGCGGAGCGCCGCCCGCTTTTTCCCGGCGCGGCCGTCGCTTATCGTGGTGGCTGTTTTGAAGCCAAAGGAAGCGATATGTCGAATGTGGAATGCGGCGTGCGGCCCAGCCGTCTGGAAGCGGGCCTGGACGCGCGGGTGGACGCGGTGCTGGAACAGGCGCTGAGCGAGCGGCGGCTGGTGGGGGCGGTGGTGTTGGTGGCCAAGGACGGCGCGCCGGCTTACCGCCGCGCGGCCGGCTGGGCGGACCGGGAGGCCGGCTTGCCGATGCGGGAGGACGCGCTGTTTCGGCTCGCCTCCGTCAGCAAGCCCATTGTTTCCACGGCGGCGATGGCGCTGGCGGCGCGGCGGCGGCTGGACCTGGACGAGGACATCGCCCGCTGGCTGCCGGAATTCCGGGCGCGGCTGGCGGACGGCGCGCCGGCGCGGATCACGCCGCGGCAGCTGCTCAGCCATACCGCCGGCCTGGGCTATCGCTTTTTCGAGGAGGACGGCGACGGACCCTACGCCCGCGCCGGAGTGTCCGACGGCATGGACGCCGACGGCCTCACCCTGACGGAGAATCTGCGCCGCATCGCCAGCGTGCCGCTGCTGTATACGCCGGGCCAGTCCTGGGGCTATTCGCTGGCCACCGACGTGCTGGGCGCGCTGGTGGAGCGGGTGGCGGACCAGCCGCTGCCGCAGGCGGTGCGCCGCTGGGTCACAGAGCCCTTGGGCATGGACGACACCGATTTTCACGCGCTGGAGCCGGGCCGCCTGGCCGCGATCTACGTCAACGGCGAGGCCGAACCGTGGCGGATGGAGCAGCCGGCGATCGTGGCGCCGTTCGAAGGCACGGTGGGCATACGCTTTGCGCCGCAGCGGGCGCTGGACGCCGGCGCCTATCCGTCCGGCGGCGCGGGCATGGTGGGCAGCGCCGACGATTTCCTGCGCCTGCTGGAGGCGCTGCGCCAGGGCGGCGCGCCCTTGCTGCCGCCGGAGTGGGTGGAGGAGATGGGGCGCAATCACACCGGAACGCAGGAACTGCCGGAAATGCCCGGCTTCGGTTTCGGCCTGGGTTTCTCGGTGCTGCGCGATCCGGCCGCCGCCGCCTCGCCGGAATCGCCCGGCACCTGGCGCTGGGGCGGCGCTTACGGCCACTCCTGGTTTGTGGACCGCGCGCGCGGCCTGAGCGTGGTGGCCTTCACCAATACCTTGTACGAAGGCATGTCCGGGCGCTTCGTCGCCGATCTGCGCGACGCGGTCTACGGCGTGGAGCCCCTCTTGCAATAATTCAACAAAAAATGTAAATTTCAACAAATTGTTGAATTATGGCGGCCCAAGCCCGGCAAGATTCGAGCTTGGGCCGCTGGCGTGAGGGGGAAACGATGTTGCAATTGGAACGGCTGACGCTGCGCGAATTTCGCGCCGAGGATTTGCCCAATGTGTTTTACGGGCTGTCGCACCCGGAGGTGATCAAGCATTACGGCATCCATTACGCCAGCGAGGAGGACTGCCGCGCGCAGATGCGCTGGTTCGACGACATCCGCGCCGACGGCAGCGGCCTGTGGCTGGCGCTGGAAACGCGGGAGGATGAGCGCTTCCTGGGCGCGGTGGGCATCAGCTCCTGGTCGGAACAGCACCATTGCGCCGAACTGGGCTATTGGCTGCTGCCGGAACACTGGGGCCGCGGCTATATGCGGGAAGCCCTGCGCGGTTTCCTGAGGCTGGCCTATCGCCGCTTCCCGCTCAACCGCGTCTACGCGCAAGTGGAAGTGGACAATCTGGGCTCCGGTAAACTGTTGCGTAGCGTCGGCTTTACCCTGGAGGGCGTCAGCCGCGAGTGCGAATGGAAGGACGGCCGCTATCTGTCGCTGGCCAATTACGCCTTGTTGCGCGCGGAGCATGAGGCGGAGGACGGCGGCGATGTCTGAGGCGGAACGCAAATACGTGGCGGTGATCCACAAGCGGCTGGAGCTGGGCCGGGCGATGAATGTGCTGGGCCATCTGGCGCTGGCCCTGGCCTGCCGGCTGCGGCGCGCGGACGCGGCGGCAAACCACGTGGATTATGTGGACGCCGACGGCGGCGTGCACCCGGCGATCTCGGCCGATCCCTTCATCGTGCTGCGCGCGGACAACTCCGCCAAGCTGGAGCGGCTGCGTCAGGCCGCCGCCGAGGCCGGCGTGGTCTGCGTCGACTTCACCGACACCATGGGCGAGGGCGGCAGCGCCGAACAACTGCGCCGCACCGCGGCCACCCCGGCCGCCGCGCTGGAATACTGGGGCGTGGCCTTGTGCGGCGACGAGGCGGCGCTGGGCGCGCTGACGCGCAAATTCAGTCTTTACCGTTGACGGGCGGCCGCATGGAAGACCCGAAACCGGCGGCCGATCCGGCCCAGGCGGAAAAACAGGCGGTGCTGCGCGCCTTGAGCGCCGCGGTCAAATTGGTGGGGGCCATGGTGGACGCGCACACCGAGGTGGTGCTGCATGATCTGAGCCGGCCGGAGCGCTCCGTCGTCGCCATCGAGAACGGCCATGTGTCCGGCCGCCGTCTAGGGGACGCCATCCTGGGCGGCCCGGCCGGCGACCGCGGTTTCGCCGCCATCGAACAGGCGATGCGTCAGGGCGGCGCGGAACCGGCGCTGGTGTCCGGCTACCACACCCTGAGCCGCGACGGCCGGCGGCTGCTGTCCGCCAGCGCCGTCTTCAAGACCGCCGCCGGCGAACCCTTCGCCGCGCTGTGCCTGAACAGCGACCGCAGCCAGCTGGAAGCGGCGCTGGCCTGCCTGCAGGCGCTGGTGGGCCGCGCGCCGCCGCCGCCTCCGGCCGCGCCGGAGCCGCCGGCCATGGACGAGGCGATGCAGGACATCATCGCCCAGGCGCTGGAGCGCGGCGGCAAGCCGCTGGCGCGGATGAAAAAGGCGGACAAGAAACAGGCGGTGGCGCAGATGCTGGAGCAGGGCCTGTTCATCGTCAAAGGCGGGGTGGAGCGCGCGGCGGAGGCGCTGGGCGTCAGCCGCTACACCGTCTACAACTATCTGGACGAAATCCGCGGCGATGCGCGGGAGGACAAGGCATGAAGATTCCCATCTACCAGGTGGACGCGTTCTGCGACGCGGTGTTCCACGGCAATCCGGCGGCGGTGTGTCCCTTGCCGGCCTGGCTGCCGGACGCCGCGCTGCAAGCCATCGCCATGGAAAACAATCTGTCCGAGACCGCCTTCCTGGTGGCGGAGGGCGAACGAATGGCGCTGCGCTGGTTCACGCCGACCACCGAGGTGGATTTGTGCGGCCACGCCACGCTGGCCAGCGCCTGGGTCTTGTTCCATGAGTTGGGCTGGCGCGGCGAACGCATCGTCTTCCAGACCCGCAGCGGCGAATTGACGGCGCGGCGCGACGGCGAGCTCATCGAACTGCGCTTCCCCGCGGTGACGCCGCGCCCCTGCGCCGAGCCGCCCGGCCTGCTGGCGGCGCTGGGCCTGGACGCCGGCCAGGTGCTGGCCGCCGACGATTACATCGTGGTGCTGGACGACGCGGCGCGGCTGGCGGCGCTGCGGCCGGACTTCCAGCGGCTGCGCGGCTTGCCCAAGCGCGGGGTGGCGGTGACCGCGCGCGGCGCGGACTGCGATTTCGTCAGCCGTTGGTTCGGCCCCGGCGTGGGCGTCGACGAAGACCCGGTCACCGGCTCGGCGCACTGCTGGCTGGCGCCGTACTGGGCCGGCGTGCTGGGCAAGACCCGCTTGCAGGCGCGCCAGGGCGGCGCGAGGCGCGGCAGCCTGGAGTGCCGGGTGGAAGGCGCGGAAGTGGCTTTGCTGGGGCAGGCGCGGCTGTATCTGAGGGGCGAGATTTACGTTTAGAGCCGGTTCAATGTCTGCCGCGTTTTGTGAAGCGTTGCAGGTGAGTACAAGCTCAAAATGCTCATATACCACGCGTACATTCCGCTTTTTCGCTCGTTTTCGCCTTGTCTCGCCTTAGCTCCCGAGATCGTAAACAGGTTCTGAGAGAATAGTGCCGATATGATCGCTCGGAACTATTCCGTTATTTAACAGTAACTTTTACCGTTATGACTTTTTTAGCATCCTTGCTCCACTGTTGGCCATACTCAAATCTTACTGTCCCGGTTCCTTTTTCTAATGCTTTAAATATATAGCTTGTAAATCCGCCACATCCAACTGGCGGCACGCCCTCATTGTTGACGACGCCGCATTTGTCAGATGGTTTATGGCTGGAACTCAGAAACATCAATTCCTCAGGAAGTGTCCTTAAGCCCCAAGAGGCTCCTGTTGAGGGATTGTCAGGAAAGGTAATCGAAAAATTACGATCCAAGCTGACTTCAATATGGCCATTCCCTTCTTTAGGCAGGTCGTGATGTTGTTCGGGCGCTGAATAATCGCCAATATTTAAATCATAATAGCCGAATGAATCTGATTTCATTTGAGCCCCTTTCTCAGAAGAAAAGCAAGTTGCCGGAATTAAGCAAAAAGATGTGACCATCAGCGTCTTATAAAAACTATGCATACTTTACCTCACTGAATATGAGTGATCAGAAGTTGATTGGCTGCCTAATGGATTGGCAAGCGAGTCAGCGTTGAAGCGAGTCATGGAGTCGCCAGCTTACTGAAGCGCTTTAGAACCTGTTTACGATCTGCTGCGCGTCGGCGATACGCAGGTAAACAGGTTTTTAGAGCGGCGCGCTTCAAACGGCGGCTTCCGTCGCCAATTGTTCATCGCACACCGCCTTGACGCAGGCGCGCAGCCATTGCTGCGCCGGGTCCGCGTCCAGGCGCGGATGCCAGATCATGGAAATGGTGATCTCCGCCACCGCCAGCGGCAGCGCGAAGCTGTGCAGGCCGGCGCGCAGATGGCCGGTGTGGCGCTCCGGCACGGTGGCGATCAAATCGCTGGCGCGCGCCAGCGCCAGCGCGGCGGCGAAGCCGCCCACGGTGACCGCGACGTCGCGGCGCAGCCCCTGCGCGTTCAGCGCCTCGTCCACCGGCCCGACCAGCCCGCCGCGGCGGGCTACCAACACATGGCGGCCGGCGGCGTAGCGGGCGATGTCGACGGCGTCGGCCGCCAGCGGATGGCCGGCGCGCACCACGCCGACGAAGCGGTCGCGGAACAACATGCGCACCCGCAACTCCGGCCCGGCTTCGTGGCCCACCACGCCGGTGTCCAGATCCACCGCGCCGTCGCGCAGCGGCGCGTTGTCCTTGTCGCGCTTGGGCAGGAAATGCAGACGCACGCCCGGCGCCTCGCCTTGCAGCCGCGCCAGCAGCCGCGGGCCGAAGTTTTCGACGAAACCGTCGCTGCAGCGCAGGGTGAAGCTGCGTTGCAAGCGGTCCAGCCGCAGCGTTCCGGCCGGGCGCAGCGCGCTTTCCGCGTCCAGCACCAGCGTGTGCACCCGTTCGCGCAGTTCCAGCGCGCGCGGCGTCGGCGTCAGGCCGCGGCCGGCGCGCACCAGCAGCGGGTCGCCGGTGACCTCGCGCAAGCGCGCCAGCGCGCGGCTCATCGCCGAGGGGCTGAGCTGCAGGCGGCGCGCGGCGCGGGCCACGCTGCCTTCGTTCAGCAGCGCGTCCAGGGTGATCAGCAGATTGAGATCGGGTATGGGCATGGCTTCGCCTTAAAGAGCCTATTCAATGTCTCGCGAGCAAGGGCAAGACGAAAACGGCTGAGAAAGCGGAATGTACACGTGGTAGATGAGCATTTCGAAGCCGTTTTCAACGCTCTTGTCTACAATCCCGCCGCAGCGCAGCAGATGGTACACAGACTCATTAGAGCGGCTAACAAACCCCTGATGCTGCGTTGCGCCGACTTGCCGTACTCAAGTACTGCCTGCGTCGGCGCGCCTTGCCTCAGTCGTGAAACTGATTTTTGTTAGCCACTCTTAGTACAGCGATACCTGGCGTCAAACGCAACTATTTAGTGTAAACCATGCGTCTTCCGCCTGCTGTGGCGGCGGCGTAGCCTGTATCGGGTCCGTGTCGACGGCCCCGGCGTTCGGGGCCGGATGCGGGCGGGAGCCGCCCTCATGTCTGTTTCTCCATCCTCTTCGTCCTCTTCCGCCGCCGCGCTGGCCGGCCTGGCGCTGTCTATCCTGCTGGCCTCGCTGGGCGCCAGCGTGGCCAACGTCGGCCTGCCGGCCTTGGCCGCGGCCTTTCGGATCAGCTTCCAGCAGGCGCAATGGGTGGTGCTGGCCTATCTGCTGCTGATCACGCTGGCCAGCGTCAACGCCGGCCGGCTGGGCGATCAGTTCGGCCGCCGGCGCGCCTTGCTGGCCGGCATCGCCTTGTTCGTCGCGGCCTCGGCCGGCTGCGGCGCGGCCGACGCCTTCTGGGCGCTGATCGCCGGACGCGCCTTGCAGGGCGTAGGCGCGGCCTTGATGCTGGCCCTGGGTATGGCTTTTGTCGCGGACATCGCCCCGCAGGGCGAAGTGGGGCGGGCGATGGGATTGTTGGGCGCCATGTCCGCCGTCGGCACCGCGCTGGGCCCGTCGCTGGGCGGCGCGCTGATCGCGGGCTTCGGCTGGCGCGCGATGTTCTGGCCGATGTTGCCGCTGGGCGCGCTGGCTTTCGGTCTGGTCTGGCGCAGCGTGCCGGCGCCAAGCGGCCCCGCCGCCGAGCGCGTCGGTTTCGACCTCGCCGGCAGCGGCTGGCTGGCGCTGACCCTGGCCGCCTACGCGCTGGGCTTGACCCTGAAGCCCGATCACGCCCAGGGGGGCTTCGGCGCGCTCAACGCCGTCTTGTTGCTGGCGGCCGTCGTCGGCGGCCGCGCCTTCTTGCGGGCCGAGTCCAAGGCCGCCTCGCCCTTGCTGAACCTGGCCCTGCTAAGAGACCCGGCGCTGGCCGCCGGTCTGCTCGGCAACGCCCTGGTGTCCACGGTGATGATGGCCACCCTGGTGGTGGGGCCGTTCTATCTGGCGCGGGGGCTGGGCCTGGACGCCGCCGGCGTCGGCCTGGCGATGTCGCTGGGGCCGCTGGTGGCGGCCTTGAGCGGCGTGCCGGCCGGTCGTTTGGTGGACCGCTGCGGCGCGGACGCTTCGGCGCGCTCCGGTCTGGCGGGCATAGGCGCGGGCGCGCTGGCGCTGGCCTTGCTGCCGGCCAGCCTGGGCCTGGCCGGCTATCTGTTGCCGCTGACCCTGATCACCGCCGCCTACGCCTTGTTCCAGGCCGCCAACAACACTCAGGCGCTGACCGGCGCCGCGGCGCGGCAGCGCGGCCTGGTGTCCGGCCTGCTCAGTCTGTCGCGCAATCTGGGTTTGATCACCGGCGCGTCCTTGATGGGCGCGGTGTTCGCCGCGGCCAGCGGAGCCGCGGACATCGCCGCCGCTGCGCCGCAGCAAGTGGCCGCCGGCGCGCGCGCCGCTTTTGGGCTGGCGGCGGCGCTGATGCTGCTGGCGCTGTTGGCGTCGGCGCGTGGGCGCAGAAAAGCCGCGCTCTGCTGACGCCATGCTGTCAGCAGGGGGCAGGCAGACTGGTTCTTTTCCACGGCGCAAGCCGCATTCCAGTGAAAAGGAGCAAGTCATGACCTTGACCCCCCAAGCCAATCTGCAATTGCTGTATGTGACGGATATCCAGCGCTCCGCCGCGCTGTACCGCCGTTTGTTCGCCGCCGATCCGGTGTTCGTCAGCCCGCGTTACGTCGCCTTCAGCGCCGGCGGCGAGGCGCTGTTCGCCTTGTGGAGCGGCGGGGACGCGCCGCATGCCGATGTCCCGAGATTCGTCGAAGCCGGTATCATGCTGGCATCCGGCGAGGCGGTGGACCAGCTCTATCAGGTCTGGCGGAACGATCCCGATCTGCGCATCGCGCAGCCGCCGAGTACCGAGGTCTTCGGCCGCACCTTCCTGATGCTGGACCCGGACGGGCATCGGCTCCGGGTGTGCCAGCGGGACTGAGCGTTTGCGTCATGCCTGCTGCGCTTTGGCGGTCTGGCCTCGCCGTTGCGCGGCCGGCATGGAATACAACGAAGGGTAATCATGCGAATACACATCATGGCCGCCTTGGCGGCGCTGAGTCTGCCCGCCGCGGCATGGGCCAAGACGGAGTCGTACAAGGACTGGGCGGTGGCCTGCGACAACACCCGCCATTGCGAAGCCAACGGCACCCAGGCCGCGGACGGCGATAATCCGGTCAGCCTCTTGCTCAAGCGCGACGGCGGCCCCAATGCGCCGCTGACCGGGGAGTTGATCGCGGCGGACGCCGACGACGGCAAGGCGGGGCCGCTGACGCTGCGGCTGGGCGATTTCAAACTGAGCGGCTTGAAAACGGAGCAGAGCTTGAGCGCCGGGCAGATGGCGCAGCTGCTGCCGCGCATGCTCAACGCGGACGCGATCAGCCTAGGCGACGGCAAGCTGCAATGGACGCTGTCGCTGGCCGGCCTCAAGGCCGCTTTGCTGAAGATGGACGAGGTCCAGGGCCGTCTGGGCACGCCCGGCGCGCTGGTAAAAAAGGGCGCGAAGCCGGAAGCCTCGGTGCCGCCGGCCTTGCCGGCGCCTTTGCTGAAACCGGTGGTGGTGGCGGCCCGGCCCGGCGACGCCGCGCTGGCGGCGCCCATTCTCAAAGCGGTGCGCGAGCGCGGCTGCTGGGAGGATATGCCGGATGCGGAGAACCCGACGATAGACGTCCACCGCTTGAGCGCCGACAAGGTGCTGGTGCTGCGCGAATGCGGCCGCGGCGCTTATCAGGGCGGCTTCAGCGTGTGGATAGCCAACGATAAGCCGCCGTATCGGCCGGCGCTGGCCAAGCTGGCCGACGGCGACGCCGCCTATTTGATGAACGCCGAATTCAATCAGGGCGTGCTCAGCAGCTACGCCAAGGGGCGGGGCATAGGCGATTGCAACGTCAGCAGCGCCTGGGCCTGGACCGGCGGCCGCTTCGAACTGATGCACGCCGCCGAGGCGCCGCAGTGCCGCGGCATTCCCGGCGGCGTGTCGCTGCGCAGCTGGGTGACGCGGCAGAAATAAGCGTGCTCGGTCCGCCCGCGCTCCGTGGCGGGGGCGGACCGAGATCCCGTCGTTGGCGTGGCGCTGGTCTTTGCTTATGTCGACGCGGACGCGGCGGCCTCGGGCTGATGCAAGCCAAAGCTCAGGCCGCCGGGCGCATGGCATTGAGCGAATTTGCCGAAGCCCGGCTCCTCCGCGATGCCGCCGTCGATTTGGCCGCCCAAGGCCCGCACGCGCTCCACGGCGGCCGTGAGGTCCGGCACCTGGAAGAAGAGATCGATCCGGGGCGCGGTATCTCCCCCGTGCAGGCCGGCTTTAATCGATCCGGCCTGAAACCAGCCGCCGCCGTCCGTGCCCATCGGATGGAAGCTCCAGCCGAACAGTTCGGCGAAGAAGGCGCCGACAGGGGCCGCGTCTCCGGCGCCGATCTCGATATAGGAAACAGGTGATGCCATGGGAATCTCCTTTTGTGGTGAAAAAGCCTTTTGGCCTATTTCAACGGCCTAAACGATTATAGGCCGGATCAGGCCGGATCGACGGCTTCCAGTTCCACTCGCCACAGCGACAGCGGTCGCGCGGCTTGCAGCCGCAGCGTTTCGCCGCGTCGGGCGACGGCGGCGTCCCAGGCCGCCAGCGGCTGCGGCCGGCCGTCATGCCACAGCCGCGCGCCGTCCTCCAGCGCCAGCAGCAGGGTCAGCTCGGCGTCGGCGCGTAATTCCAGCGCGCCGTCCAGCGTCAGCCTGTCCAGGCGCGAGCGGTAGCGGCCGCGCCGCGTCATCACGTTGAAATCGGTCAGCGGGCCGTCCAGCAGCCGGCTTTGCGCCGGGGTTTCGCCGGCGAAGGCCAGCGGCTCGCCGCCCGGCGTCAGTCGCAGACTGCCGCGGCCGTCCAGTTCCAACTCCAGCCCCGCGCCTTGCAGGATCAGCAACTGCCGGTCCACGCCGTCGAAGCGCGAGAACGGCCCGTCGCTGGCCACGCTGGCCAGGCTGACGCGGTAGTCGAAATCGTCCAGGCCGGCCTCGGCCGGGGAGATCAGCAATTGCCGGGTGCTGCCGCCGCCGTTTTTCCATGGGCTGGGCGGGCAGTCTTGCAGGCGGATGAGCGTCATGGCGGGCCTTTGAGTGATTGCGGGGTGGGAAGGGCGCTCCAGTCTAGCAGGAGTGCGCCGCCGGCGTCGCCGGACGCGGGCGGGACTGGAATAGGCGGCCGCGCTTGGTTTACACTTCGGGTTTCCATCACCTTGAATAAAAAAGAAAGGAGGTAAATATGCTTCAATTTGCGCGCCCAGAAATGTTGGTTCGCTTGTTTAGCGCATTTGCCGGCTCTTGCCCGAGTTCCATCGCGCTGCGATAACCGGGTCGGAGCAAAGCCACTCTTCACTTCGAGTTTCACTCGCCGAGTCTTTCCCGACTCCCATGTTGTCGCCAGCGCTCCTGTTGACAGGGACTGTCACGTCCCGAAAAAACGAGAGCAAGAGCATGACAACCCTGATTTCCGCGCAATCCCTGCAACTGGACGCCGGCCACGGCCCGCTGTTCCAGGACCTTTCCTTTACCGTAAAACTGGGCGACCGCATCGGCCTGTTGGGCCATAACGGCTGCGGCAAGAGCAGCTTGCTGGACGTGCTGGCCGGCCAGCGCGAAGCCAATGCCGGCGCGGTGCAATACGCGGGCCTGTGCCGGCTGCAATACGTAGAGCAACACCTGCCGGCGAGGCTGGCGGGCTTAAGCGCGCGCTCGGCGCTGCTGGAGGCGGTGGACCGTCAGCCGGAGCAGCGCTGGCGGGTGGACAGCCTGCTGGACGAGCTGGAACTGTCGGCCGCGGCCGACACCCCGGCGGCCAGTCTCAGCGGCGGCCAGCACACCCGGCTGCTGCTGGGGCGCGCGGTGCTGCGCCAGCCCAATCTGCTGCTGCTGGACGAGCCCAGCAACCATCTGGACCTGCCGTCGCTGCTGTGGCTGGAAGACTTTCTGCGCCGCTGGCAGGGCGGCTTCATCCTGGTGTCCCACGACGCGCGGCTATTGGACGCGGTGACTTCGCACAGCTGGATTCTGCGGGACCAGCGCCTGTACCGCTTCGAGCTGCCGTGCAGCCAGGCGCGGGTTGCGCTGGCGGAGGCGGACGACGCCGCGCGCGCGCGCTGCGCCGGCGAGCAGAAGGAGATAGACCGTCTGAACGCCAGCAGCAAGCGGCTGGCGATCTGGGGCCGCGAGCACGACAACGAAAAGCTGGTGCGCAAGGCCAAGTCCATGCAGAAGCGGGTGGACCGGCTGAAGGAGGAGCAAGCCTTCGTCAGCCGCGGCAGTCCGTGGCGCTTGCGGCTGCAAGGCCAAGCGCTGGCGGCGGACCGCTTGCAGGCTTTCGAGGGCTTGCAGGTGAGCGCCGCGCCCGGCTTGCCGGCCTTGTTCGAGGCCGACGAGCTGAGCCTGCGCAGCGGCGACAAAGTGGCCTTGCTGGGCGCCAACGGCGCGGGCAAGTCCTCCTTGTTGCGCCAGTGCTGGCAGGACTGGCTGCAAGGCGAGGCCGGCGCGGGCTGGCGGCCGCACCCGGCGGCGCGCGTCGCGTATTACGATCAGTCGCTGCGCCGGCTGGACGACGCGGCCGCGCTGTCGGACGCGCTGTACCCCTTCGCGCCGCTGAGCGAGGCGGAGCGGCGGCAGGCGCTGATTTCCGCCGGTTTCGCCTATGCGCGCCACGGACAGACCGTGGCCACTCTCAGCGGCGGAGAGCGCGCGCGGCTGCTGTTTCTGGCGCTGTCGCTGGCCAGCTACCACCTGCTGTGGCTGGACGAGCCGACCAACCACCTGGATCTGGACGGCAAGCGGGAACTGGCGGAGGCGCTGGCGGACTTTGCCGGCGGCTTCCTGCTGGTGTCGCACGACCGCGAGTTGATCGAACAATCGTGCAACCGCTTCTGGGTGGTCAGCGAGGGCCGGCTGCGGGAGTGGCCGGACGCCGCCGGCGCCTACGCCCAGCTGTTCACCCCGCAGGCCGTCGCGCCCGTGGCCGATCAGCCGACGGCGTCCGGCGACGCGTCCGTTCCCAAGGGCGCGGAGCGGCAGCTGGAGCGCCTGTATCAACTGGAGGCCTTGCTGAGCGCGGACCTGGCGCGCAAGCCCAAGCATCAGAAGCCGCAATTGCAGCGTGAATGGCGGCGGGAGATGGGGGCGCTGGAACGGGAGCTGGGCTTGTAACGCGAAGGGCGGCGTTAAAAACGCCGCCCGTTCGTCGCGTGTTTCGCCGCTTCATCCATCGCCTTGCGCGTTTCGTCGCAAGCCGCTGTCGGCCGCGTTTGGCGCTGGCTACAGTGAGCAGCGTCAACCACAACGCATTGCAAGGAGCTGAACATGGATCGGGAAAAACACGCGGAAGCCCTGGACGGACTGAACGGCGTCAAGCACAAAATCGCCATTTACTGGCGGCTTTATGTAGACTGGCTGGCCGGCCTCGGCTGGGGGCGGCTGGCCTTGGTCTCGCTGCTGGCCTTGATTTTGAGCGGCGTGCTGGCCTTGAGCGGCGCCGTGGTTTTTTTGATACTGATGTCCTTCCTGGTCAAGGCCTGCGTCGCGCCGAAGCCGTCGAGGCCGGCGGCGCTGACGCAGGGGACCGAGGAAGAAATGAAGCAAGACCGGGGGGCGTATCATGGATAGGCAAAAACATGCGGAGGCGCTGGCGGGCATTGAACTCGTCAGCCACAAGGCTTCCATCTACTGGTGGCTGTTTTTCGACTGGCTGGCCGCCGTCGGCTGGGGCCGGCTGCTGCTGATCTGCTTTCTGGGCCTGATCCTGGGCGGCATCATCGGGATTCCCGCGCTGGCCTTCTTCCTGGGCGTGACCGTCTGCATCGTCAAGATCGTGGCCAGAGGCAAGCGCCGGGCGGAGCAGCGCGCCGACGCGGCGGTGGTGCGCAGCCGGCAGGCGGAGGAGCTGGCCGAGGTGGAGGCGCTGCAACGCCAGCTGGCGGAAGCGCGGATGGGAGCGCTGCAGGCGCAGATCGAGCCGCACTTCCTGTTCAACACCCTGTCCTCGGTGTGCCAGTTGATGGAAACCGCGCCGGAGCGCGCCTTGCTGATGCAAAAGGCGCTGATCCGCTATCTGCGCTCCTCGCTGCCGGAGTGGCGGGAGTCCCCGGCGGAAACCAGCCTGGGCCAGCAGCTGGAATTGTCGCGCGCCTATCTGGACATCATGCAGCTGCGGATGGAAGACCGGCTGCGGGTGCGGCTGGAGGTGCCGGAGTCGCTGCTGGACGCGCGCTTTCCGGTGATGATGCTGCAAACCCTGGTGGAAAACGCGATCAAACACGGCCTGGAGCCCAAGGCCGAAGGCGGCGAGATCCTCATCGACGCCAAGGTGTTGGCCGGCGAGCTTAGGGTGGCGGTCAGCGACAGCGGCGTCGGCTTCCCGGAGCAGCCGGGGCAGGGCCTGGGCCTGAGCAATATCCGCGAGCGCCTGGCCATGTTGCACGGCGAGCGCGCGCAGCTGTTGCTGGAGGTGTTGCCGACAGGCGGCACCCGCGCCACCATAGGCCTGCCGTTCGCCTTGGTGTGAGCGGCCCGCTTGAAAGAGGACAGCGTTAATGAGCAAATTGAGCGCGGTGATCGCCGACGACGAGCGCCTGATGCGCGAGCAACTGCGCATGGCCCTGCAACGGGTGTGGCCGGAGTTGAGGATAGTGGCCGAGGCCCGCGACGGCGCGGAGGCGGCGGAGTTGGTCCGCGAGCATAGGCCGGACCTGGCTTTTCTGGACATCACCATGCCGGTGCAGAACGGCATCGCCGCGGCGATGGAGATAGACGGCCTGTGCCCGGTGGTGTTCGTCACCGCTTACGACCAATACGCGATCAAGGCCTTTGAAGAAGGCGCGGTGGATTATCTGCTCAAGCCGGTGGAGGACGAGCGGCTGTTGCGCACGCGCCAGCGCTGGGAGCAGCGGCAGCTGACGCTACCCTCGCATTGGCAGGACTCGCTGCAGCAACTGAGCCGCCAACTGGCGCGGCCGGATTATCTGCGCTGGATCAAGGCCTCGGTGGGCAATAGCCTGCGCATGATCAGCACCGGCGAAGTGCTGTTTTTCCAGTCCGATGAAAAATACACCCGGGTGCAGACCGTCGGCTGCGAAGCCTTGATCCGCATGCCGATCAAGGAACTGTTGCAGGCGCTGGACCCGGACGAATTCTGGCAGATCCACCGCTCCACCCTGGTGCGGGTGGACGCCATCGAGCAGATCAAGCGCGACGACGGCCAGCGCGGCCTCATGCTGCAATTGCGCGGCTATCCGGAACCGCTGGAAGTCAGCCGCAGCTACGCCCATCTCTTTCAGCGCATGTAAGCCGGGAGGCTTCAAGGTTTTGCCGTAGAGACCGGCTGATCGTAAGCCCCATCCTCGAAATCCCGCTCCATCCGCCGGTATTGGGCGCTGTTTTTAAGCCGGACCAGGCCTTCGTTGAAGCGGTCCAGCAGCCACTGGCTTTGCGGCTGCGCCCGGCTCAGCATCAGGCGGTACTCGTTGCGTTCCCACACCTTGGGCGCGTAGACGATGGCGGCGCGCTGCTCCGGCGTGAAGCGCCGGCGCAGCAAGGATTGCCCCACCGATTTGACCAGAGGGAAAAAATCGATGCGCTCCGCCAGCAACTGCCGCATGCCGCTTTCTATGTCCTGAGTGCTGTCGTTGCGAATATGGCCGGCGCGCACCGCCTCGCCCCATACCCCCAATTTGGAACCGTTGGGCGTGGCCATGCGCAAGCCGTACAAATCCGGCATCTCCGTCGGAGAAAGCGGGCGTTTGGCCAAGTGAAACGCCACCTCCTCATCCACCACCACCGGCAGGCTGAACAGCGCGAATCGCTCGCGCTCCGGCGTGATCGACCACACCACCGATCCCGCGATCTCGCCGCCGCGCACCATGGCCTCGGCCCGGGCCCAGGGGAAATGCCGGTAGCGCACCGTGATCCCGGCCAGGCGGAAGGCTTCGCTGACAATGTGGGAGGCATAGCCCTGCTGCGGCAGCTTGGCGGATAGATAGGGCGGCCACTCCCCGCTGGCCAGCACCACCTCCCGCGCCGGCGGCGGCGCGGCGGCGAGGCAGGGCGGGGCGAGAACGGCGCAGCAGATCAGCGCCAGGCGCATCGGGGACCAAACCATGGCAGCGTCCGATAGGGTTTGTTCCAGACTAGCAGGTTTGCCGCGCCGCGCTCCGGCATGAAAACTGCTTGTCCCGGCTTGTGGCCGCGGTCCGCGCGCGGCGTTCAAGGGGGAAAAAAGATGAGCACGATCAGAATGACGCCGGCGCTGGCGGCCCGGGATTACTCGCGCCTGAGCGCCTTATTGGCCGACTGCGTGACCGGCGGCGCGTCGGTGGGCTTCCTCGCGCCCTTGCTTGAGGCCGAGGCCGCCGCTTACTGGGCGCAGGTGGACGCGCTGCTGGGCGCCGGCCTGCAATTATGGCTGGCGGAAGAGGGCGAGGAACTGCTGGGTTGCGTGCAACTGGCGCCTTGCCAGCGCGGCAACGGCCGCCACCGCGCCGAGGTGCAGAAGCTCTTGGTGCATTCCGCCCGCCGCGGCCGCGGCGTGGCGCGCCAATTGATGGCGGCGCTGGAGGATCATGCACACAAACAGGGCATTCGCCTGCTGGTGCTGGACACCGAGGCCGGTTCCGGCGCGGAGGACGTCTACCGCAAACTGGGCTGGAGCAAGAGCGGGGAGATCCCGGATTACGCCGCCCGTCCGGACGGACGCCTGCATCCCACCGCCTATTACTTCAAGCGCTTGTGAGGCGTCGGGGCTTGTTGGCCAACGCCATCATGGGGCGGGCGTTTAGCTAGAGGCGATAGCCGTCAGCGCGTCGCGCACCGCGGAGACGACCCGTTCCGGTTCCGAGAATTGCGGAAAATGGCCGCTGCGGGCGGCGATGACGTGGCGGCCGCGCGGCGACAGCGCCGCCAGCCGGCGCTGGCCCTCGGCGCGCGCGTCCAGCACCGCCTTGGAGGTGAGCCAGGACAAGCCCGGCGCGCCGCCGCTGATCACAAACAAAGGGATGTCGGGGAAGGGCGGCGCTTCGGCGATCTGTTCCGCGCTGCGGCGCAGGTGGCCGGTCTCGTTCAGGGTGTCCCGGTCCTGAGCCAGGTCCAGCGCCCGGCGCAGCAACTGGCCCAGCCGGCCTTGCCGCGCGTCCAGCGCGCTGATGTCCTCCGGCGCGGCGGCGTCCAGCAGCACCACGGCGGCCACTTCGCCGGCGTAGCTGCGGGCGAACAGATTGGCGATCAGGCCGCCCAAGGCGTGGGCCACCAGCACATAGGGCGGAGCCAGGTCCGCCTTGAACAGCAGCGCGCGCAGGGTTTCCATCATCGCGGCGCCGGTCTGCGCCTCGCGGGCGTTGCCGCTGTTGCCTATGCCGCAGCGGTTGTAGGCGAACACGCCGCTGAGCGTTTCCAGCGCCGGCAGCACTTTGTACCAGCCCTCCATCGGCGTGCCGGCGTCGTTGATCAGCACGATGGGCGGCGCGGCGGCGCCGACGGCGATGTACTCCATGGCGACGCCGTCGATGGCGACGATGAGCTTGGGGGGCAGGGTGGTCATGGCGCAAGCGGGCGGCGGCCGCCGTAATGGATCTATCTTATTGTTTTTGTAAGTGAAAAATTAATTCAGTTCCTGAACTTCATGAAGGACGCTGATTTTTTTCCGTCGTCGTCGGCTGTCCCAGCCTCTGGCCCAGCTCCGCGGCCAGATAATCCACCCAGGCGCCGACGCGCGGCGCCAGCGCGCCCTGTTTGTAGAACACCGCCCAGATAGTCTGGCTCCACGGCAGGCTGACGGCGTCCAGCACCGGCAACAAGCGGCCGCTTTGCAGATCTTCGGCGGTGAGCAGGTCGTTGAGACAGGCGATGCCGGCGCCGTGCAAGGCCAGGTGCAACAGGGTTTCGCCGCTGGAGGCGGTCAGCGCGGGCTGGATGGCCAGCCCGTTGCCGCCGCGGTGGCGCAGCGGCCATTGATTGAGGGTTTCCGGGGCGGTGAAGCCCAGCAGCCGGTGCCGCGCCAGCGCGTCGGCGTTGTCCGGCGCGCCGCGGCGGCTCAGATAGTCCGGCGAGGCCACCAGGCGGATGCGGCTGTCGCCCAGGCGGCGGGCGCTGAGGCTGGAGTCCGCCAGCGCGCCCATGCCGACGCGAATGGCGACGTCGGCCCGCTCTTCTATCAGATCGACGATGCCTTCCGCGCCCGTCAACTCCAGGCGCACCTGCGGGTAGCGTTCCAGAAAGCCGGCGGCCAGCGGCGCGATCAGCCGGGTGAGGATGGGGGTGGCGGCGTTGACGCGCAGCAGGCCGCTGGGCTGGGCCAGGCTGGCGGCCAACTGAGCCTCGGTGTCCTGCAGCTCGGCCAGGATGCGGCGCGCGCGTTCCAGCAGCCAGCGGCCTTCCGCGGTCAGGTCCAGCCGGCGGGTGGTGCGGGTGATCAGCGCCACGCCCAGCTGTTTTTCCAGCCGGCTGACACTGCGGCTGATGCCGGACGGGGTCTGGCCCAGACGCTCCGCGGCGGCGGAGAAGGAGCCGGCGTCTATGACTGAGACAAATGCAATCAGCGCTTCCATGGGTAGCATTGTTGATTCCTGAGCAAAAGTTTTTGTCAGTGAAGCGGATTTTTCCGCAGCTGGCAAGCGTGGAGAATGCGGCCTTATTCGTTTGCCCGCCGCGGCGGGCCCGACTCGGCTTTTCTTTGGGAGAACACCATGCCGCTTGCCTTATGGGCGCTGACCTTGAGCGCCTTCGCCATTGGCACCACCGAATTCGTCATCGTGGGCCTGATTCCCACCATCGCTTCCAGCCTGGGAGTGTCGCTGCCGTCCGCCGGCCTATTGGTCAGCCTTTACGCCTTGGGCGTGGCGGTGGGCGCGCCGCTGTTGACCGCGCTGACCGGCCGCGTGCCGCGCAAGCCCTTGCTGCTGGGGCTGATGGCCTTGTTCACCCTGGGCAATCTGGTGGCCTGGCAGGCGCCGGGCTACCAGGCGCTGATGGCGGCGCGGGTGCTGACCGGCCTGGCGCACGGGGTGTTCTTTTCCATCGGCTCCACCATCGCCACCGGCCTGGTGAGCAAGGACAAGGCGGCCAGCGCCATCGCGCTGATGTTCAGCGGCCTGACGGTGGCGCTGGTGAGCGGGGTGCCGCTGGGCACCTTCATCGGCCAGACCCTGGGTTGGCAAGCCACTTTTCTGGCGGTGTCCATGCTGGGGGTGCTGGCCTTCATCGGCAGCCTGCTGCTGGTGCCCAAGGATATTCCCCAACCGCCGCCGGCCTCGCTGGCCGCGCAGCTGGCGGTGCTGAAACGGCCGCGGCTATTGCTGGTGTACGCGATGACGGCCTTGGGCTACGGCGGTTCTTTCATCGCCTTCACCTATCTGGCGCCCATTCTGGAGCAGGTCAGCGGTTTCGCGCCGTCGCGGGTGGGGCTGGTGATGCTGGTGTACGGCGTGTCGGTGGCGGCGGGCAATATCTGGGGCGGCCGGCTGGCGGACCGCAAGGGGCCGGTGCGCGCCTTGCAGATCATCTTCGCCTTGCTGGCGCTGGTGCTGCTGGCGCTGAGCTTCACCGCGCCGTCGCCGGCGTGGGTGCTGGTCACGGTGCTGGCCTGGGGCGCGGTGGCTTTCGGCAATGTGGCCGGCCTGCAGCTCTATGTGGTGCGGCAGGCGGAACGCGACGCGCCGCAGGCGGTGAACGTGGCTTCCGGCCTGAACATCGCCGCCTTCAATGTGGGCATCGCCGGCGGCGCCTGGGCCGGCGGCTGGGTGGTGGCGGAGCTGGGCCTGCTGGCCACGCCGTGGATAGGCGCGCTGGTGGTGTTGGCCGCCTTGGCCCTGACCACTTGGTCCGGCGCGCTGGACCGCCGCGCGGCGCGGACGCCGGCAATGTGTTCGCAGGCGGCTTGACCGCCGGAGCAGGACAATGGAAATAAAGCGCCGCAGGGCGCGCAATTGAAAGGACGTTTCATCATGGATATGCCAAAAATAGGTTTGGGTACCTTCCGCCTGGAAGGGCAACAAGTGGTGGATTCGGTATTGATCGGGCTGGAGCTGGGCTACCGCCACATCGACACCGCGCAGATTTACGGCAACGAGGCCGAGGTGGGGCAGGCGCTGCGCCAGAGCGGCTTGCCGCGCGAGCAAGTGTTTCTGACTACCAAGATCTGGACCGAGAACCTGGGGCGGGAAAAATTGGCCGACAGCCTGCGCCGCAGCCGGGACTTGCTGGGCGTGGAACAGGTGGACATGACGCTGATCCATTGGCCGTCGCCCGGCGACGCGCTGCCGGTGGCGGAATATATGGAAGCGCTGGCCCTGGCCAAGCAGCAGGGGCTGACGCGGCGGATAGGCGTGTCCAATTTCACCATCGCCCATCTGCGCCGGGCGCTGGCCGCGGTGGGGCCGGGCGAGATCGCCAGCCAGCAGGTGGAAGTGCATCCTTTCCTGCAAAACCGCAAGCTGCTGGATTTTTGCCGAGAGCAGGGGGTGCCGGTCACCGCCTATATGCCGCTGGCTTACGGCAAGGTGATGGACGAGCCGCTATTGCGCGAAATCGCCGCGCGGCATCGGGCCAGCCCGGCGCAGCTGGCCTTGGCCTGGTTGTTGCGCCAGGGGCTGGCCGTGATTCCATCGTCCACCCGGCGCGCCAATCTGGCCGCCAATCTGCAGGCGGAGACGCTGAGTTTGAGCAAGGCCGATATGGACGCCATCGCCGGCCTGGAGCGCGGCGAGCGGCTGGCCGATCCGGAGTTCAGCCCGCGCTGGGATTAGGAGGGCCAAGGCCGCCTGTAGCGCGGCGGCAACTTGCGCGCGGATTTGCCGCCGGTCAAGGAAATGGGGAATGGCGGCGCCGTCCGGCTTGAGGCGGCTTTCCGGCCAGTGGTATGTTTGTGGTATTCCCGGCCCGGCCGCGCGCCGCGCCGTTTGATTCTCCATTTCTCCAGGTGGCGATGATGTCCAAACCCCGTGCCGTATATTTGCAGTCGGGCGGTCCGACTGCGGTGTTGAACGCTTCCGCGCAGGGCGCGATAGAAACCGCGCGCCAGCGCGGCCTGTCGATGTACGGCGCTTTCGACGGCCTGGCCGGCCTGCTGGAGGACCGCTTGTGCAATACCGACGCGGTATCGGACGAGGCCATCGCCCAACTGGCCTTCATGCCCGGCGGCAGCTTCGGCGTCAGCCGGCGCATGATAGGCAGCTTCGCCGAGGCCGGCGACGACTGGCGGCGGCTGCGCGAAGTGTTGGCCCGGCACGACATCCATTATCTGCTGGTCAACGGCGGCAACGGCTCGCTGGGCTGCGCCGAGCGTCTGGCGGAGTTCGAGCGCCACATGGGCTATCCGCTCAAGGTGGTGGGCGTTCCCAAGACCATAGACAACGATCTGGTGGGCACCGACAACAGCCCCGGCTACGGCTCCTCCGCCAAATTCCTGGCCAGCGCGATGCGCGAGGTGGGGCTGGACATGACCAGCATGGGCTGGGGCCGGGTCTTCATCATGGAAACCATGGGCCGCCATACCGGCTGGCTGGCGGCGGCCTGCGCCGCGGCGGCGCGCAATGAGCGCGAAGCGCCGCATTTGCTGCTGCTGCCGGAAGTGGCTTTCAATGCCGAGCGTTTCCTCGCCGCGGTGGACGACAGGCTGGCGCGCTTCGGCCAGTGCGCGATCGCGGTGGCGGAGGGCATTACCGACGCCGACGGCCGCTTCGTCGCCGAGGCCAAGAAATCCGAAGTCTACGGCCATGAGCAACTGGGCGGCGCCGGCCACTGGATCGCCCAGCTGCTGCTGCGCGAGCGCGGCATTTCCGCGCACGTGGCGCAGGTGGATTATCTGCAACGCGCCGGCGGCCATCTGGGGTCCAGCATGGATGTGCGTCAGGCCTACATCATGGGCGAGCGGGCGGTGGAGTGGCTGCTGGCCGGCAAGAGCGGCGTGATGGCCGGCATCAAGCGCATCCAGAACCATCCCTATTGCTGGGACGTGGTGGAGGTGCCGTTGGCGGTGGTGGGCGATCAGGAGAAGCGGCTGCCGCCGGAGTTCATCGGCGCCGACGGCTTCAGCGTGACGCCGGCCTTCCTCGACTATGTGCGTCCCTTGATGGAGGGCGAGCGGATTCCGCCGTTCAAGGATGGATTGCCGGATTACCGGCCCATCGCCTGGCCCAAGGTGTGAGGGCGGGAAGCACTGGATGGAAAGCCCGGCTGGCGCCGGGTTTTTTATTGCCCGGCGCCGGGTGGCGCGGCGTTTTCAAACCCGGATTGAAAGAGTCTGCGCGGGGCCGGTCTGTTTGGCCTTGCGCGGCGTCTTCATACTGACGGTTTGAGGCGTAGGCCAGCGCGCCGCCGCCGCATCATCCCAAGAACGGAGAACCGCATCATGACGACATTACCCCTGACCAGCATCGCCGTGCTCAAGGCCAAGCCGGGCCAGCGCGACGCCTTGCGCGAGGCCTTGACCGCCTTGGTCGAGCCCACTCGCCGCGAGGCGGGCAACCTCGATTACACCCTGTTCGAACTCACGGACGAGCCGGGCAGCTTTTACATGCGGGAAGCCTTCGTCAGCCGCGCCGCGCTGGACGAGCATTTGGCCGCGCCTTACTTCCGGGCCTTCGAAAAGCGCTTCGATGAATTGCTGGCTGAGCCGATCAAGCTGATTTTCCTCGACAAGGTGGCTTGAGGCGGGAAATGAAACAGGCCCGGCATAGACCGGGCCTGTTGGCGGAGGAGGGGCCGGTTTAGAGCACCAGGCCGCCGATCAGCGCCGACAGAATGCTGACCAGGGTGGAACCGTACACCAGCTTCAGGCCGAAGCGGGACACCATATTGCCGCGCTCCTCGTCCAGGCCCTTGACCGCGCCGGCGATGATGCCGATGGAGCTGAAGTTGGCGAAGGACACCAGGAAGATGGAGATCACGCCTATGGTGTATTCCGACAGCTGGGCGGTCAGCTTTTTCAATTCCATCATCGCCACGAATTCATTGGTCACCAATTTGGTGGCCATGATGCTGCTGGCCGGCATGATGTCGGCGGCCGGGATGCCCATCAGCCAGGCGAAGGGATAGAACACATAGCCCAGCACGTACTGGAAGTTCACGCCGAAGACGGCGTCGAAGAGGTGGTTGACGGTGGTGATCAGCGCGATGAAGCCGATCAGCATCGCGCCGACGATCACGGCGATCTTGAAGCCGGCCATGATGTAGTCGCCCAGCATTTCGAAGAAGGACATGCGGTGGGCGGCTTCGGCGCTGATCAGTTCATCGTCGTCGCGGCTGGCGTCGTAGGGGTTGATCAGCGACAGGATGACGAAGGTGCTGAACAGATTGAGAATCAGCGCGGTGACCACGAAACGCGGCTGGATGATCTGCATATAGGAGCCGACGATGGACATGGACACCGTGGACATGGCGGTGGCGGCCAGCGTGTACATGCGCTTTTCCGAGAAGCTGCCGATGATGTTCTTGTAGGCGATGAAGTTCTCGGACTGGCCCACGATCATGGAGCCGACGGCGTTGAAGGACTCGATCTTGCCCATGCCGCTGATCTTGGCCAGCACCCAGCCGATGCCGCGTATCACCCAGGGCAGCACGCGGATGTGCTGCAGGATGCCGATCAGCACCGAGATGTAGACGATGGGCATCAGCACCTTGAGGAAGAAGCTGAACTCGCCCTGATTGAGCAGGCCGCCGAACACGAAGTTGGTGCCTTCGCCGGCGTAGCTCATCAATTTATCGAACACGCCGGCCACGCCGCCCACCAGGGTCAGGCCGTAGCTGGAGTGCAGCAGGAAGTAGGCCAGCGCCATCTCCACCACGATCAGTTGCAGCACGTAGCGGATCTTGATGTTCTTGCGGTCGCGCGCCACCACTTGGGTCAGCAGGAAGACAACCAGCAGTCCGAAGACGAATTGAAGTATGTGCATATCTATTGCCTTGATGGGCCGTCCTTCAGGCAGGAGCGGCGATGTTGGCGGGCGCGCCCGCTGTGTGTGCTTGTGTTGTTGATTGGCGAACGGCGAATTTTGACATGAAGCGATTGCCGATTCCATGTAAAACGCATTCGCCCGCCACTGTGCGCTTATCCGCTGTCGCAAACCAGCCGGTTTGATCAAACAAGCTGCGCGGCCGGCTCAAAAATAAAGCCCCCGGCCATGGCCGGAGGCTTGTCGCATGCGGGACTATTGCGCTTGCTGTTCCGCTTCGCGGCGGGCTTGTTCGGCGAAATAATAATCGCGGCGGGCCTGCTTGGCCGCGGCCTTTTCAGCCAGCTCCTGCTCCTTCTTGGCGGCTTCCGCCGCCGCCTCGGCGCGCTGCGCCGCTTTCACCGCCTCGCGTTCGGCTTCCTCGGCGGCTTCGATCGCGGCGATTTCGCTGCGGCTCTTGCACGGGCCGGTTTTTTCGAACCAGGCCACGGATTCCACATGGGCGGTGTGCGGGAACATATTGATGATGCCGGCCGCCTTCAGCGTGTAGCCCTTGGTGTGCACCAGCACATTGGCGTCGCGCGCCAGCGTGGCCGGATTACAGGACACATAGACGATGCGTTTGGGCGCGGTGTCTTCGGTGATGGCCTTCAGCAGCTGCACCGCGCCGTCGCGCGGCGGGTCCACCAGCATCTTGTCGAAGCGGCCGAGCGCGGCGAAGGACTCCTCGGTGACTTCGAACAGATTGGCCATCTCATAGCTGACCTTGTCCTGCAGGCCGTTGTGGGTGGCGTTTTCCACCGCGCGCTTGACCAGGGGCTGGCTGCCTTCCATGCCGTGCACCTCGGCGCCGGAGCGGGCGATGGGCAGGGTGAAGTTGCCGATGCCGCAGAACATGTCGGCGATGCGCTCGCCCGGCTGCGGGTCCAGGAATTTCAGCGCGCGCGACACCATCACCGCGTTGATCTCGGGGTTCACCTGGGTGAACTCGGTGGGGTAGTAGGGCATCTCCACACGGTATTCCGGCAGACTGTAAGTCAGCTTGGGCGCGTCCAGCGGGTAGACCGGATAACAGGTGTCCGGGCCCTTGGGCTGCAGCCACATCTGCAGCGGACGCTCCTTGCTGCCGTGGGTGTCGGAGAAGGCGCGCAGCAGCGCGTGGTCGGCGTCGTTGATGGCTTCCATATTGCGGAACACCAGGATGTCCACCTTGTCGCCCACCGCCAGCTCCACCTGGGGCATGCGGTTGTTGATCGACAGCTTGTAGATCATCTCGCGCAGCGGCACGATCAGGTCCGAGATATGGCGCGGCAGGATGTGGCACTCGCTCATATCGGTGATGTAGGTGGAGCGCTTCTCGTGGAAGCCCACCAGCACGCCGCCCTTTTTCTCCACCAGCCGCGCCGACATCCGCGCGCGGTGGCGGTAGTGCCAGGCCGGGCCGGCGATGGGCGTCAGCACCTGTTGCGGCTTGACCCGGCCGATGCGGGCCAGATTGTCTTCCAGCACCCTTTGCTTGACCGCCACTTGGGCGGAGAACTCCACATGCTGCATCGAACAGCCGCCGCAGGTGCCGTAATGCGGACAGCGCGGCTGCGTGCGCAGAAAGCTTTCCTTCAGCACCTGGCTGGTGTTGGCGTTCTCGTAGGAAGACTTCTTGCGATAGGCGCTGTAGACCACGGTTTCATAAGGCAGCGCGCCGTCGATGAAGATGGTCTTGCCATCGACGTGGGCGACTCCCCGGCCTTCGTGGTCCAGCGACTCGACCTGGGCGATAGTCTGTTTGTGCGTCATGGTGTTGCTTGGAAAATCAAACGGAAAGCGGCGATTTTCTCAAATTATCCGGCAACGCGCAGGGGTTTTTTGTCCGCGCCGGCCGGCGCGCCGGTTTCGACCTCCAGCCCGGCCGCTTTCCATTGCGGGAAGCCGCTGTCCAGCCGCCTGGCGTTCAGGCCGCGGGCGCGCAAGGCGGCCACCGCCTGGGTGGACAGCACGCAGAAGGGGCCGCGGCAATAGGCGATGATTTCGGCGCCGGCGCGGAGCTGTGCCAGGCCGTGTTCCAACCGCTCCGGCGGCAGGTTGAGCGCGCCGGGCAGATGGCCGGCGGCGTACTCGTCCGCCGGCCGCACGTCCAGCAGGATGAGGTCGCCGTCGCCCAAGCGGCGCAGCAGCTCGTCCAGCGTGACGCCGTCCAGCGTCTCGGGCCGGGCGGCGGCGTCGTCCAGCAGCGCGCGGACGGCGGCGCGGCGGTGCTCGGCCTGACGGCGCAGCGCGTCCAGCACGGCCAGAATGGGGCCGTCGCCCAGCCGGTACATCACGCGCTTGCCGTCGCGGCGCGATAGGACCAGTCCGGCGCGCTTCAGGTGTTGCAGGTGTTGCGAGGCGTTGGCGATGGACAGACCGGCCAGCTCGGCCAGCCGCTCAACCGGGCGCTCGCTTTGGGCGATGTGTTCCAGCAGCAACAGTCGGTGGGCGTGGCTCAGCGTGCGGGCCAGGTCTGCCAGGTCGGCGAAGCGTTCCGGAGCGGGCGGGGGAGTGCTGGTCATGGACGGCCTTCAAAATATCATTCAATCAATCTATTTAATGATAATCTATTGATCAGCGTTTGTCAGCGCCGGCGTCGCGTCGGGCGCGGCGTGGGCATTGAATGGTTGATGGGGAGAGGGCATGGAGGCGGTGACGGAATGGTTGGCGCGCGGCGCGCTGGTGGGCGTAGGCGCCACGGTGGTGATGGATGCGTGGGCGTACTGGCTGCGGCGGAGCTTTGGCACGCCGTCGCTGGATTACGCTCTGGTGGGGCGCTGGGTGGCGCATTGGCGGCGCGGCCGCTTCCGCCACGCAAGCATCGCCCGCGCCGAGCCGGCGCGCGGCGAGCGGGCGCTGGGCTGGCTGGCGCATTATTTGATTGGCGTCGTCTTCGCGCTGTTGTTGCTGGCCGCGTGCGGCGAGCTTTGGTGGCGCGCGCCGACGCCGGGGCCCGCGCTCTTGTTCGGCCTCGCCAGCGCGGCGGCGCCTTTCCTGCTGATGCAGCCGGCGATGGGCGCGGGTTTCTTCGCGTCGAAAACGCCGCGGCCATGGCTGTCGCGCCGGCGCAGCCTGGCGGCGCACGCCAGTTTCGGCCTGGGCCTGTACGCGGCGGCCTGGGTTTTGGCGCATTGGCCTGCGTTTTGAGCTCAAGCCGGCTATGCTGGCGTAAAACCGACAATATTAGCGACAGCCCGGAGGCGGCAGGGGCTTGGTAATAGTCAGAATCTTGCTTTCCCACGCTTTCTGTTAGAATCGAACAATAGTGATTTTAGATATGGTGCGGTATGTTGAAGCGATGTGTTGGGCTGTTGGGTTGGCTTGGGCTTGGCGTGGCGCCGTTTGTCGGCGCGGCGGTGATTCCCGAGCCTGATGTGCAGGTCAACCCCGCGGGCCTGCACTTGGTGCTGAACCTGCCGCAGGCGCGGCTGTTCCAGTACCAGGACGGCAGGCTGTCCAAGATCTATCCGGTGGCGGTGGGCAAGATGCTGACCCAGACGCCGATTGGCAGCTTCGACATTACCGGCATTTACAAGGCGCCGGCTTGGCATGTGCCGCGCTCCATCCAGGAAGAAATGCGCCGCAGCGGCAAGGAAGTGCAGACCGTGGTGCCGCCGGGGCCCAAGAACCCGCTGGGGCCGGTCTTCATTCGTTTCGGCGAGGCCAAGCTGGGCCTGGGCTTTCACGGCACCAACGCGCCCGGCTCGGTGCCCGGTTTCCGCAGCCATGGCTGCGTGCGCATGAAAAACGACGACGCCTTGCTGCTGTCCAAGACCGTGGGCCGCGGCGACGCGGTCACGGTGGCTTATCAGACCGTGTTGCTGAACCAGGACGCCGCCGGCGAACTGTGGCTGACCGCTTACCGCAATCACTACAAGCAGGACGATCCTTCCTTCCCGATGCTGGCCGAAACGCTGCTGGCCTGGCAGAAGCAAAAGTCCGCGGTGGTGTTCGGCGCGCGGGTGGACCAGGCTTTGAAGGCGCGCAAGGGCGTGCCGGTGTGTCTGACTTGCAAGGACGTGGCCAAGGCCAAGGTGGACGGCGATCTATCCGCGGTGCGCTGGCTGTCGCCGGGCAAGGCGGACGATACTCAGTTCGCGCGCGAACCGGCCGGCCGCGAGCCGGGCGGTCCGTTGCCGTCGCAGGCTACGCCGCCGGCGTCCGCGCCGCAGCACGCGCCGGCGGTGGCGCCGTCGTCCGCTCCGTCCTCTTCGCGCGCCGCGGTGCGCGCCCAGCCGCCGCGTAGCGGCCGTCCGGCCTGATTCAGTCGGCCATCTCTCCCGCCAGTTCCCCCACGCGCCGCAAGGCGCGTTCGTACGCCGGGTTCCACGGATAGCAGCAGGACAGCCGCACGCAATTGCGGTAGCGCCCCTTGGCCGAGTACAGCGTGCCGGGCGCGATGGTGATGCGTTCGGCCAGCGCCGTCTGGAACAATGCCATGGTGTCCACGCCGCTGGGCAGCTCCACCCACAGCAGGCAGCCGCCGGACGGCGAGGTGGCCCGCGTCTGAGCCGGGAAGCAGCTGGCGACGGTGCCGCGCAGCCTTTCCATCTGGCTCATGAAGTGGCGGCGGATCAGCCGCAGGTGGTGGTCGTAGCCGCCGGTTTCCAGATATTCCGCCAGCGTTTCCTCCAATAAGCGCGGCTGGGCCAGCGAGCTGGCGAACTTCAGCCGCGTCACTTCCCGCAAGAAGCGCCCGGGCGCGATCCAGCCGATGCGAAAACCCGGCGCCAAGGTCTTGCTGTAGCTGGAGCACAGCAGCACCCAGCCGTCGCGGTCATAGGCCTTGACCGCGTCCGGGGTGGCGCCGTCGTAGTGCAGATCGGCGTGCGGCACGTCCTCGATCAGCGGCACCTGGTGTTCGTTGACCAGCGCCGCCAGCCTTTGCTTGGCCTCGGCCGGCATGGTGCAGCCCAGCGGATTGTGCACGGTGGGCATGGCCACGATGGCGTTCAGCCTTTTCTCCGACAGCAAGAGTTCCAGCGCGTCCAGCGACAGGCCGTTGGCCGGATGGGTGGGAATTTCGATCACGCTCAGGCCCAGGTTCTTCAGCGTGGGCAGCAGCGCGAAATAAGTGGGCGATTCCAGGCCCACGGTGTCGCCCGGCTTGCAGCAGGCGCGCAAGGCCAGTTGCAGCGCCTCGGTGCAGCCGTTGGTGATCACCAAGTCCTCGGCGGCCAGCACGCAGCCCCAGCTGACCGCGCGCTGGGCGATCTGGCGGCGCAGCCGTTCCGAGCCGGGCGGAAACGGGTAATCGGTGGTCAGCTCCGGGTGCTGGCGCAGCAGCCGCCCCATGATGTGCTTGAAGCGGGTAGTGGGGTAGAAGTCGCTGCCGCGCGGGCTGGCCAAGGACAGGTCGATGAAATCCTCCCGCGTCTGCGCCGTCATCACCGCTTCGATCTGGTCCACCACCTCGCCGGCGTGGTGGGCGGCGCTTTGCCGGCGCATGCGCGGCAGCGGCAGGGTGGCGGCGGATTTGACGTAGAAGCCGGATTGCGGCCGCGCCTCGATCAGGCCGCGGTCCTCCAGCGTGCGGTAAGTCATCAGGATGGTGGACGGGCTGACCTTGTGCATTTCGCAGGCCTTGCGCACCGAGGGCAGTCGTTCTCCGGGCTGCACCACGCTGGTCTGGATCAGGGTGATCCATTCGTTGACCAACTGCTGATAGAGGGGTTCGTCGCTCATGCTGGGGGCCTCGCTGACAGATGTGGGGGTCGCCATCGGTACAATTTTCCGCAAAAACGACCATAACAGTTTTGAAATTGTAAAACTGTTATGGTTCCAATTCAATTTTTCTGAATCTGTATTCGATATTGCGGCGGCGTTATCATGGCCAGCATTGAAAACATGTCGCGTCCGGATTGTCCGGCCGCTGGCTATGGTTTGGAGCGGTAATGAACTTTGTTGCGTTGGTGACTTATCTGTTGGTGATGTCGATCACGCCGGGGCCGAACAATCTGGTATTGGCCTCGTCCGGGGTCAATCATGGTTTTTCCCGCACGGTGCCGGCCTTGCTGGGCATGTCGCTGGGCCTGTCGGTGCAGGTGGGCTTGTTGACGGTGTTCCTGGGCAGCCTGGTCGCCGTCATCGCTTCGGTGCAGATTTACCTGGCCATGGCCGGCTGCCTGTATTTGCTGTGGCTGTCCTGGGGCATGGCGCGCTCGGCGCCGGCCGCGGGCGAGTCCGGCGGCGCGCCTATGGGTTTTTGGGGCGGGGTGCTGTTCAACTGGTTGAATCCCAAGGTGTGGCTGATGGGTTTCAATATCGCGATGGTGTTTCTGCCGGCCAAGATGAACGCCTGGCATGCCGGCCTGCTGTTCGCGGCGCTGACTTTCGTCATCGGCCTGCCGTGCATCGCGCTGTGGGCGGGGTCCGGCGTGGCCGCGCGCCGCTTCCTGGCGTCGCCGCGCCGGTTGAGGGTTTTCAATTGCGGCATGGCGGCGATGTTGGCGGGAACCGCGATCTGGCTGTTGCTGGAAATGCTGCCGGCGCAGTCCTTGCACGCGCTGCCGCAAATGATTTGATGAATAGCTAAATCGATAGGGATGTTCTTGCTGGGGACATCGTCTATGCTGTCCAAAAGGGTAGGTGGCTTATCGTACAGGTATCCTGGGACGCACCCGGGCCGGGGTAGGCCGTAGGCGGGCAGCCGAGACGGGGGCATCATCATGACAGCAGCGGGTTTCGACGGCGTGTATCGTTCGAGCACGTCCTTCTACGGGGACAAGCCGTCCCCGTCCTTGGTCCAGTATCTGGAAAAATATCATGTGGCGGGCGACGGAGCCGGCCTGGATCTGGGCTGCGGCCAGGGTCGCAACGCCTTGTTTCTGGCTCAGCGGGGCTTCGCGATGACGGCGGTGGACGGTTCGGCGGAGGCGATCGCGAGTCTGGGCGAGGCGGCGGACCAGCGCAGGCTGAACGTGAGCGGCAGGGTGGCGGATCTGGCCGGCCTGGAACTGGAGCCGGGGCGTTTCCGGCTGATCGTCGCGAATACTTCGCTGGATCATTTGGGTGTGGACGAGGGCGAGGCGCTGGCGCGCCAGATGGCCGCCGCGCTGGAGCCGGGCGGCCATCTGTTCGTATCGGTGTTCACGGTCGACGATCCGGGGTGCGACGCCCTGGGCCGGGTGGCCAGCGAGACGGCCTCCTACGTCAAGCATTACTACCAGCCGGGAGAGCTGCGCCGTCAGTTCTCGGCGCTGAGCCTGCTGGCCTATCAAGAGGAGTATGCGCTGGATGTCGGCCATGGCCAGCCGCATTACCACGGCATCGCCCGGCTGTTCGCGCGGCGGGATCACTGAGCGCCGTTGCCGCCGACGCGCAGCGGGCTTTATCGGGCTCTCAGAACCTGTTTACGATCTCGCGAGCTAAGGTGAGACAAGGCGTTGCGGCTGAGAAAGCGGAATGTACACGTGGTGCATGAGCATTTCGAAGCGGTACTCGCCGCGTCACGTTTCACGACGAGCAGTGGAACGTAAACAGGTGCTCAGGACTCCAGCGCTCGGCGTATCACTCCTTCCTTGTCGGCCGGCCGCCAGCCGGCCGGCTTCAGCACCTTGCCGTCCTCGCGGCGCACAATCTTGCCGTCCACGCATTTGCGCATATTGGCGGCGTGGATCTCCCGCGCCATCTCTTCCAGCGGTAGGCCTTGCGACATCAGCAGGCCGCTGAGCACATTGAGCACGTCCACGCCCTCGGCCAGCAGCTCCGCCATCCGCCGCGCGCGTTCCGCATCATCGCCGTCCTGGCGCTTGTAGTCGGCCAGCGCTTGCTGGAATTCCGCCAGCTCTTCGCCCAGCATGGTCTCCCACATCGCCAGCTGCTGCGGCTGCCATTGCGGCTGGGCCGGGCTGGGGATGTCGAACTGCTGCATGAATTGGCGGCGTAGGGCGAAGAAATTTTCCATTATTTAGCGTCTTTCTATTTTTGTGATCCATATATTGTGTTTTATCGGCGGGCGGGGCGCAAGCGGCGGGCAAAACAAAGCCCCGCCGGGGCGGGGCTGGATCGGGGCGCCGCGGCGTTTACGCCTGAGCGCTCAGCGCGGCCAGCGCGTCGAAGTAATCGGGGAAGGTCTTGGCCACGCATTTGGGGTCGTTGATGGTGATCGGGGCGCCCAGCAGCGAAATCAGGGAGAAGCACATCGCCATGCGGTGGTCGTCGTAGGTGTCGATCTCGGCGTTCGGCGTCAAGGCCGGCGGCGGGGTGATGCGGATGTAGTCCTGGCCTTCCTCCACCACGGCGCCGACTTTGCGCAGCTCGGCGGCCATCGCGCTCAGGCGGTCGGTTTCCTTGACGCGCCAACTTTCGATATTGCGCAGCGTGCTGGTGCCGTCGGCGGCCAGCGCCGCCACCGCCAAGGTCATCGCCGCGTCCGGGATGTGGTTGAAGTCGGCGTCTATCGCCTTGAGCGGGAGGCTGGCGCGGGCTTCTATCCAATTGGGCCCCATGCTGACTTCGGCGCCCATCAGGCGCAGCGCGTCGGCGAACTTGACGTCGCCCTGAATGCTGTCCGCGCCCACGCCCTCCACCCGCACCGGGCCGCCCGCCAGCGCGCCGGCGGCGAGGAAATAGGACGCGCTGGAGGCGTCGCCTTCCACGTGAACCTCTCCCGGGGAAATATAAGTCTGGCCGCCGGGGATGGTGAAGCGGCGCCAGCCGTCGCGCTCAACCCGCACGCCGAAGCGCGCCATCAGATTGAGGGTGATTTCGATATAGGGCTTGGAGATCAGCTCGCCGCTGACTTCGATGACCGCGGTTTCGCCGGTCAGCGGCAGCGCCATCAGCAAGGCGGTGAGGAACTGGCTGGACACATTGCCCTTGACCGGGATGATCCGGCCGGCCTCCAGTTGCGCCGGCGCGATGGTCAGCGGCGGGTAGCCGGGCTGGCCTTGGTACTGAATCTTGGCGCCGGCCACGCGCAGCGCGTCCACCAGATCGCCGATCGGCCGTTCGTGCATGCGCGGCACGCCGCTGAGTTGGTAATCGCCCTGCATCAGCGCCAGCGCGGCGGTTAGCGGGCGGAAGGCGGTGCCGGCGTTGCCGAGGAACAGGTCTGCGCTTTTAACCGGAAATTCGCCGCCCACGCCCTGCACGCGAAAGTCGCGGCTGTCGCCTATCTGTTCGATCTCCACGCCCAGCAGCTTCAGCGCCGCCAGCATGTGGCGGATGTCGTCCGAATCCAGCAGATCGCGCACCAGGGTGCTGCCGCTGCCCAGCGCGGCCAGCAGCAGGGTGCGGTTGGAGATGCTTTTCGAGCCGGGGAGCTTGATGGCGCCGGACAGGCGGAGGACGGGGGCGAGATGCAGTTGTTCCATGGCGGTTCGGGATCTTGTGTTCTTGGGGTTGGCGAAGGGCGACGCGGCGCCCGTCGGACAATGTAACCGCCAGCAAGGTCTTTGCGCAAACCCGCGTGGCGGCGCGTCGGCGCGGCGCGCGTCGTAGAATCTTGCTGCGCCGGCCCGCGGCTTTGAGATAAAATCGACGGTTTGGCCGGTTGCCCGTTGCGGCGGCCGGCGCGAATTTCTGCAAGGACATCGTCTGTACATGACCGCACCTGTCATCGCCATCGACGGCCCGTCCGCCTCGGGCAAGGGCACCGTCGCCGCCCTGGTCGCCGCGCGGCTGGGGTTTCATTATCTGGATTCGGGCTCGCTCTACCGGCTGCTGGCGCTGTTCGCGCAGCGTCACAATATAGGCTGGGACGACGAGCCGGGCCTGGCCGCGGCCGCCTCCGGCTTGCCGGTGGAGTTCGCCGACGGGGCGGTGTGGCTGGAGAGCAACGACGCCAGCGCGGCGATACGCAGCGAGGAAATCGGCATCGGCGCGTCCAAGGTGGGCGCGCTGCCGGCGGTGCGCGCCGCGCTGTTGCAGCGCCAACGCGATTTCTGCCAGTTGCCGGGCCTGGTGACGGACGGCCGCGACATGGGTTCGGTGGTGTTTCCCGCCGCCGCCTTGAAGGTGTTTTTGACCGCCAGCGCCGAGGAACGCGCCGAGCGCCGCTATAAGCAGTTGATCGGCAAGGGAGATTCTGCTAATCTCCCACGGATTCTGCAGGACATTATCGATCGGGACGCGCGCGATGCCGCCCGGCCGGTAGCGCCGCTGCGCCAGGAGCCGGACGCCTTTTTGCTCGACACCACGGAGCTGACCATCGACCAGGCGGTCGCACAGGTTCTACGTTGGTTCGAGGAAAGACAGGTCTCCGGCCTATGATTTTTTTGTCGGGTGAAAATGCTGCAAGGCAATAAACCCGTTGTGCAACCCTAACCCCGCACGCCGCAAGGCGCGCACCGAGAGTACGCTTGATGACTACCCTCTCCATGGAAAACTTCGCTCAGCTGTTTGAGGAAAGCCTGACCCTTCACGACATGCGCGTGGGCGAGGTGATCACTGCCGAAGTGGTGGCAGTTGATTCCAACTTTGTAACCGTGAACGCAGGCCTCAAGTCCGAGTCCCTGATTCCGGCTGAAGAATTCAAGAACGACCAAGGCGTGGTCGAAGTGGCCATCGGCGACTTCGTTACCGTCGCCATCGACGCGCTGGAAAACGGCTTTGGCGAAACCAAGCTGTCCCGCGAAAAAGCCAAGCGCCTGGCCGCTTGGGTGGAGCTGGAAGAGGCTCTGGAAACCGGCAAGATCCTGTCCGGTCTGATCAGCGGCAAAGTCAAAGGCGGCCTGACCGTTATGGTCAACGGCATCCGCGCCTTCCTGCCGGGTTCCCTGGTTGACGTGCGTCCGGTGAAAGACACCACCCCGTACGAAAACAAACAGATCGAATTCAAGGTCATCAAGCTGGATCGCAAGCGCAACAACGTTGTTGTGTCCCGTCGTTCCGTGCTGGAAGAAACCCTGGGCGAAGAGCGCAAAGCTCTGCTGGAAACCCTGAAAGAGGGCGCCATCATCAAGGGTATCGTCAAGAACATCACCGACTACGGTGCGTTCGTTGACCTGGGCGGCATCGATGGCCTGCTGCACATCACCGACCTGGCATGGCGCCGCGTGAAGCACCCGTCCGAAGTTCTGGCCGTGGGCGACGAAGTGGAAGCCAAGGTACTGAAGTTCGACCAAGAGAAGAACCGCGTATCCCTGGGTCTGAAGCAACTGGGCGAAGATCCGTGGGTGGGCCTGTCCCGCCGCTACCCGTCCGGCACCCGTCTGTTCGGCAAGGTGACCAACCTGACCGACTACGGTGCGTTCGTGGAAATCGAACAGGGCATCGAAGGCCTGGTGCACGTGTCCGAAATGGACTGGACCAACAAGAACGTACACCCGTCCAAGGTTGTTCAGGTTGGCGACGAAGTGGAAGTCATGATCCTGGAAATCGACGAAGACCGTCGTCGCATCTCCCTGGGCATGAAGCAGTGCCTGGCCAACCCGTGGAACGAGTTTGCCGACAACTTCCACAAAGGCGACAAGCTGAAGGGCGCGATCAAGTCCATCACCGACTTCGGCGTGTTCGTTGGTCTGCCGGGCGGCATCGATGGCCTGGTTCACCTGTCCGACCTGTCCTGGAACGAAGCTGGCGAAGAAGCCGTGCGCAAGTTCAAGAAGGGCGACGAGGTTGAAGCCGTTGTTCTGTCCATCGACGTAGAGAAAGAGCGCATTTCCCTGGGCATCAAGCAGATGGAAGGCGATCCGTTCAACAACTTCGTTGCGATGAACGACAAGGGCGCTCTGGTTAAGGGCACCGTGAAGTCCGTTGACGCCAAAGGCGCCGTCGTGACTCTGGACACCGATGTTGAAGGCTACCTGCGCGCTTCCGAACTGTCCCGCGACCGCGTGGAAGACGCTCGCTCCGTTCTGAAGGACGGCGAAGAAGTGGAAGCCGTGATCATTGCCGTGGACCGCAAGTCCCGCAACATCAGCCTGTCCATCAAGGCTAAAGACGCTCAGGAAGACAACGTTGCTCTGAAGAGCCTGTCCGTTGACAGCGCTTCCGCTGGCACCACCAATCTGGGTGCCCTGCTGAAGGCAAAACTGTCCGGCTCTAACGAGTAATTGAGACATGACCAAATCTGAGCTGATCGCTAGGCTGTCGGAACGACTCGCCGAGCGCAATTCTCAGTTGGTCTACAAAGACGCTGAGTTGGCCGTCAAAACCATTTTGGATGCGATGGCCAATAACCTGGCGCAGGGAAACCGGATTGAAATCCGCGGTTTCGGCAGTTTCGATTTGAACTACCGTCCGCCGCGGATTGGCCGCAACCCCAAGTCGGGCACCAGCGTCTCGGTTCCTGAGAAATATGTGCCGCATTTCAAGGCGGGTAAAGAATTGCGCGAACGCGTCGATCTGTCCCTGTTGGAGCAGAGCGAAGCCTAGGCGTTCAAGCCCTGTCTAGCGAATCCGAAGCGCCGCTTTTTGCGGCGCTTTTTCTTTGCGCGGCTGAAATTCCAGCTTGGGTTGCGCCGGGCTATCGTTTAAACTTGCACTCCGGCAAACAAATCGAGCGAGATCATGCGTTACCTGCTTCGTATCGTTGAATTGGCCCTGTTGGTATTCCTGATCGCGGTCACCGTGCAAAACAGCCATGCGGTTGAATTCAAATTGTTCTTCGGCCAGTCCTGGTCCGCGCCGCTGATTGTGTTTCTGCTGCTGTTTTTCGTGGTTGGCGCGCTGGTCGGTCTGCTCGCCACGCTCGGCTATTATCTGCGCAGCCGGAAAGAGCTGTCCCAATTGAAAAAAGAATTGCGCAACCGTCCCCCCGCCAGCAAGGTGATCAGCGACCCCAGCGACGCGATCGCCGATTGAGCTAGCGCGAGCGGCGGAGTGAGCCGGCGCCGCGCCTAGGCGCCGCCGCGATGGAATCCGTCGTTCTTGATGATGCCGCCCGGGAGCGGCTGTTGTTGTTTGTCCGGAAAGGATTGCTGTTGGAACTGGATTTGTGGTGGTTGCTATTGTTTCCGGCCTTTTTCGGCCTGGGTTGGTTTGCCGCGCGCGTGGACATGCGCACGGTGCTGAAACAGGCGAAGGCGGTGCCGACCGGATTTTTCCGCGGCCTGGACGCGCTGGTGGAGGACAAGACCGATATCGCCGCCTCGGCCCTGGCCGAAGTGGCGCGCCAGCAAGGGTCGGCGCTGGAGTTGCAGCACACCTTGGGCAAACTCTACCGCAAGCGCGGGGAGAACGACCGCGCCATCCGGCTGCATCAGCGCATGCTGGACGCGCCGGATCTGCCGGCCGAGCACCGCGACGCGGTGCGCTTCGAACTGGCCCAGGATTTCCGTAAAGCGGGTCTGGTGGACCGGGCGGAAGAGATTCTGATCAAGCTGCAGGATGGCAATATGGGCCTGGCCGCGCGGCGTCAGCTGCTGGACATCTACCAGCAGGACCGCGATTGGCACAAGGCCATCGCCACCGCCAAGGAGCTGCGCAGCGACGCGCATTCCTTCCAGCACGAGGTGGCGCAGTTCTATTGCGAACTGGCCCAGGGCGAGTTGTACAAATCCAATAGCGAACAAGCGCGCCACTATGTGGAAGAAGCGTTCACGGCCAACCGCAAGTGCGTGCGCGCCAGCCTGATCCTCGGAGACATCGAGTTCGCCGGCGGTCATGTGGAGGCGGCGATCGCGGCCTGGCAGAACATTGAAAAGCAGAATTACGAATACTTGTCGATGGCCGCCGAGCGGCTGTTCGACGCCTATGAGCGGCTGGACAAGCCGCTGGAAGGCATCGCCTTGCTGCGCGGCTATCAGAAGACTTTCCCGCAGCTGGAACTGACCGATCTGCTGTACCAGAAGATCGCCACTTACGAGGGCGAGGAAAAAGCGCTGGAAGTGGCGCGCGAGGGCGTGCACGCCCGTCCCAGCCTGTCCGGCGTCTACCGCTTGATCGAGGCGCAGATGGACGAATTGAGCCCGGAAGGGCGGATGGACGCGGAAGTGGCGCGCGCCTTGGTGCTCAAGCACGCGCAGCGCCTGAGCGTGCACCGTTGCAAATGCTGCAACTTCCGCTCGCGCGCCTTCTTCTGGCATTGCCCGGCCTGCGGCGAGTGGGAGGGCTTTACCGCCAACCGGACGGAATCGCAGTAAGCAGCAGCGCCGCTGAACAAAACGCCTAGATGTACTGCTTACGTCTGCGCGCCTTGCCTCTGCTTCTCCGCGAGGTGTTGTCAGCGGCTTGGGCGTAGGGATAGTTGTGCAGCCGCCAGAGAGCGGCTGCGCTGATTTGAATACCGGCCGTCGGCGAGCGTCGGCGGCAAGAATGGAGCAAGCATGAATCCTTTGATCGCAGCCGACGCGGCGCAGCCGACTTCGCCCGTCGTCGTGGCCCTGGACTTTGCCGACGCGGACAGCGCCTTGCGCTTCGCCAGCCGCCTGGACCCGAGCGAGTGTCGCCTCAAGGTGGGCAAGGAGCTGTTCACCTCCTCCGGCCGCAGCCTGGTGGAGAGTCTGGTGGCCAGAGGGTTTCAGGTGTTTCTGGATTTGAAGTTCCACGATATTCCCAATACCGTGGCCCATGCTTGCAAGGCGGCGGCGGAAGCCGGCGTCTGGATGGTCAATGTGCACGCCTCCGGCGGCCGCCGGATGATGGAGGCCGCGCGCGAGGCGCTGGCGCCGTACAGCCAGCGTCCGCTCTTGATCGCGGTGACGGTGCTGACCAGTATGGAAGCGGCGGATCTGGCCGAAATCGGCATCGCCGCTTCGCCGCAAGAGCATGTGCTGCGGCTGGCCGCGCTGACCCGCGACTGCGGGCTGGACGGCGTGGTGTGTTCGGCCCAGGAAGCCGGCGAACTGAAAGCCGCGCTGGGCCGCGAATTCAAACTGGTGACGCCGGGCATCCGCCTGGCGGACAGCGTAGCCGACGATCAGCGCCGGGTGATGACGCCGACGACCGCGCTGGCCGCAGGCTCCGATTATCTGGTGATAGGCCGGCCCATCACCCGCGCCGCCGACCCGCTGGCCGTGTTGCGCGCGATCAATCAAGACATTCAGCACTATCAGGCTCAATAAAATATGAAAATCACAGTTATCGGTACGGGGTATGTCGGTCTGGTGACCGGCACGTGTCTGGCGGAAACCGGCTATCACGTGTGCTGCCTGGATGTGGATCCCAATAAGATCGCCATCCTGAAACAGGGCGGCATTCCGATTTTCGAACCCGGTCTGGAAGACATGGTGCGGCGCAACGTCGCCGCCGGCCGGCTCAGCTTCACCACCGACATCGCCGAGTCTGTGGCCTTCGGCGACGTGCAGTTCATCGCCGTCGGCACCCCGCCGGACGAGGACGGCTCCGCCGACCTGCAATACGTGCTGGCCGCCGCGCGCAATATCGGCCGCCACATGACGGACTACAAGGTCATCGTCGACAAGTCCACGGTGCCGGTGGGCACCGCCGACCTGGTCAAGGCGGCGGTGGCGGAAACCCTGACCGAGCGCGGCGAGGCGTTGGAATTCAGCGTGGTGTCCAACCCGGAGTTCCTGAAGGAAGGCGCGGCCATTGACGACTTCATGCGTCCGGACCGCGTGGTGATCGGCGTAGACGACGAGCGCGCGGCCGCGATGATGCGCCGGCTGTACGCGCCGTTCCAGCGTAATCACGAGCGCGTGCTGCTGATGGATGTGCGCTCCGCCGAACTGACCAAGTACGCGGCCAACGCCATGCTGGCGACGCGCATCTCCTTCATGAACGAATTGGCCAATCTGGCCGAGAGCCTGGGCGCCGACATCGAGCAAGTGCGGTTGGGCATGGGCTCGGATCCGCGCATCGGCTATCACTTCCTGTATCCGGGCGTGGGCTATGGCGGCTCCTGCTTCCCCAAGGACGTCAAGGCCCTGGTGCAGACCGCCAAGGAAAACGGCCATGACCTGCGCGTGTTGAGCGCGGTGGAAGAGGCCAACGATCTGCAAAAGCTGCGCCTGGTGGACAAGGTGCTGGCGCGTTTCGGCCAAGATCTGTCCGGCCGCCGCTTCGCGATGTGGGGCCTGGCCTTCAAGCCCAACACCGACGATATGCGCGAAGCGCCCAGCCGCGTGATCGCGGAAGAACTGAGCCGCCGCGGAGCGGAAGTGGTGGCCTTCGATCCGGTGGCCATCCATGAAGCGCAACGGGTGATGGGCGACATCGCCGGCCTGAGCTTCGCCGACGATATGATGGCGGCGTTGCGGCAGGCCGACGCCTTGCTGATCGTCACCGAATGGAAGATGTTCCGCGCGCCGGACTTGAACGCGGTCAAGCAAGCGCTGAAGCAGCCCTTGGTGTTCGACGGCCGCAATATGTACGATCCGGCCTGGATGCGCGAGCAGGGCTTCGATTACTTCGCGATCGGCCGCTGAGGATAATCATGAGCCTGATGCAAGACCTGGGGCTGGACAGCTCCAAACTGGCCGCCGAACTGGCGCAAGCGAAAGTCCTGGTGGTGGGCGATGTGATGCTGGACCGTTATTGGTTCGGTGACGCCACCCGCATTTCGCCGGAAGCGCCGGTGCCGGTGGCCAAGATCGAGCGCATTGAAGAGCGCGCCGGCGGCGCCGCCAACGTGGCGCGCAATATCGCCGGCCTGGGCGGCAAGGCCACCTTGCTGTCGGTGGTGGGCGACGACGAAGCCGCCTCGGCGCTGGAGCGCCTGCTGGCCGCGGACGGCATCGCCACCTCGCTGAAGCGCGACCCCAGCATCGCCACCACCATCAAGTTGCGCGTGGTGGCGCGGCAGCAACAGCTGATCCGCCTCGACTTCGAGGACGCGCCCAGCCATGAGATCCTGGCCGGCAAGCTGGAAGAGTATCAGCAGATCCTGGCCGAGCACGACGTGGTGATCCTGTCCGATTACGGCAAGGGCGGGCTGACCCACGTCAGCAAGATGATCGAACTGGCGCGCCAGGCCGGCAAGCCGGTGTTGATCGATCCCAAGGGCGACGACTACAGCAAATACGCCGGCGCCACGCTGTTGACGCCCAATCGCAGCGAGTTCCGCCAGGTGGCCGGCCGCTGGGCGTCGGAGAGCGAGCTGACCGCCAAGGCGCAGGCCTTGCGCGCGGACTTGGCGCTGGACGCCTTGCTGGTGACGCGCAGCGAGGAGGGCATGACCTTGTTCCGCAACGAGGGCGTGGTGCATCAGCCCACCTTCGCGCGCGAAGTCTACGACGTGTCCGGCGCCGGCGACACCGTGATCGGCACGCTGGGCCTGGGGCTGGCCGCCGGCCAGCCGCTGCCGGTGGCGATGAGTCTCGCCAACGCCGCCGCCGGCGTGGTGGTGGGCAAGCTGGGCACCGCGGTGTGCAGCCAGCGCGAACTTTTCGCCGTGTGATCCCGTCCAGTCAGGCTGGATCCTGAAGGAGAACCCATGCAGCACTATACCGATGCCATCTTGGCGTTCTGGTTTGGCGGCGGCGACGACAGTTTCCTGTCGGTGCCGCGCAGCGCCTGGTTCAAGAAGGATGAAGTGTTCGACGGCATTATCCGCGAACGCTTCCTGGACGCGTGGCGACAGGCGCGCGCCGGGGAACTGCCGGCGGAGGCCGGCGACGCTCGCCGCGGTCTGGCCTGGCTGATTCTGACCGATCAATTCCCGCGCAATCTGTTCCGCGGCTCGGCCGAGGCCTTCGCCACCGACGGCCAGGCGCTGGCGCTGGCGCGCGAGATGGTGGCGCGCGGCCTGGACCGGCAACTGCCGCATATCGCCCGCACCTTCGTCTATCTGCCGTTCGAGCACAGCGAGTCGCTGGCGGATCAGGACGAAGCCGTGCGCTTGTTTGAAACCATGGCCGAGGACGCGGCCATGGCGAGTTTTATCGATTACGCGCACCGCCACCGGGACGTGATCGTCCGCTTCGGACGCTTCCCGCATCGCAACGCCGCGCTGGGCCGGACGGACACGCCGGACGAGAAGGCCTATCTGGCCGAGCCCGGCGCCGGTTTTTAAACGCGCAGCAATATTCTCGCGCCGTCGGCGATGGCCGGCGGCGGAAAGGCAAAACATGACTATCGTCGTCACCGGCGCCGCCGGTTTTATCGGTTCCAACCTGGTCAAGGCGCTGAACGAGCGCGGCGTCACCGACATCATCGCCGTGGACAATCTGTCCAGCGGCGACAAGTTCCGCAATCTGGTGGATTGCGAAATCGCCCACTATATGGACAAGCACGACTTCCTGGCCTTGCTGCTGGAAGGCGAGTTCGAGGGCGAATTGTCCGCCATCCTGCACCAGGGCGCGTGTTCCGACACCATGAACCACGACGGCAAGTACATGATGGATAACAACTATCAGTACACGCTGGCCCTGTTCGACTACTGTCAGCACGAGGAGATTCAGTTCCTCTACGCCTCCAGCGCCGCCACCTACGGCAAGGGCACCGTGTTCAAGGAAGAGCGCCAGTACGAAGGCCCGCTCAATGTCTACGGCTATTCCAAATTCCTGTTCGACCAAGTGCTGCGCCAACGCATGAAGGAAGGCCTGAGCGCGCAGGCGGTGGGCTTCCGCTATTTCAACGTCTACGGCCCGCGCGAGCAGCACAAGGGCCGGATGGCCTCGGTGGCCTTCCACCACTTCAATCAGTATCGCGAACACGGCAAGGTCAAGCTGTTCGGCGGCTGGGACGGCTGGGGCAACGGCATGCAAAGCCGCGACTTCGTGTCGGTGGAGGATGTGGCCAAGATCAATCTGTATTTCCTGGACCACCCGGAAAAGAGCGGCATCTTCAACCTGGGGTCCGGCCGCTCGCAGCCGTTCAACGACGTGGCTGTGGCCACTGTCAACGCCTGCCGCCGCCATGACGGCCAGCCGGCGCTGAGCCTGGACGAGATGGCGGCTCAGGGCATCGTCGAATACGTGGACTTCCCGGACGCGCTCAAGGGCAAATATCAGAGTTTCACCCAGGCCGACATCGGCAAACTGCGCAGCGCCGGTTACGGCGCCGAGCTGTTTGACGTCGAGCAGGGCGTGGATCGCTACGTGGATTGGCTGATCAAGCAATGACGCTGCGCGTCCGGCAGGCGGCGCGGCTGCTGATGCTGGACCCCGCGGGCAGGGTGCTGCTCTTTCCCTACCAGCCGGTGGACCGGGCCGAATACTGGTTCACGCCGGGCGGCGAACTCGAAGCCGGCGAAAGCCTGGCGGACGCGGCCCGGCGCGAATGCCGTGAAGAGACCGGTCACCTTATCGCCGATCCCGGCTCGCCGGTGGCCCGCCGCTCATTCGAGTTGACGCTGTTGGACGGAGAACGGGTGCGGGCGCTTGAGCATTTCTTCCTGATCCGCGTCGAACACGCGAGGCTGGACGACGGCGGCTGGACCGAGCTTGAGCGGCGGGTGATGGGGCGGGGCCGTTGGTGGCCGCCGGAGGAACTGGCCGCGTCCGGCGCGCGCTATTTCCCTGAGGACTTGCTGGCGATGCTGGCGGAAGCGTCCGCGGGCTGATAGTTGCAGCAACGGTTATTTGCTTAGACATAAGGATTCCGTCTTTGCTGATAGCCAATCGGTATAATGGCCGTTCCCCGTTGGAGAACGCGTCGTGTACAAGCATCTGGAAGATTTCGTCGGCCACACCCCCTTGGTCAGACTCAAGCGCCTGCCCGGCGTCACCAGCAACATCGTGCTGGTCAAGCTGGAAGGCAATAACCCGGCGGGCTCGGTCAAAGACCGGCCGGCGCTGTCCATGATCCGTCGCGCGGAAGAGCGCGGCGAGATTCAGCCGGGCGATACGCTGATCGAACCCACCAGCGGCAACACCGGCATCGCGTTGGCGATGGCGGCGGCGATGATGGGCTATAAGATGATCCTCATCATGCCGGAGAACTCCAGCGCCGAGCGGGTGCAGGCGATGCGCGCCTACGGCGCGGAAGTGGTCCTGACCCCCAAGGAAGCCTCCATGCCGGGTTCCATCGACCTGGCTCGCAAGATGGAAGCCGCCGGCCAGGGCCGCATCCTCGATCAATTCTCCAATCCGGACAATCCGCTGGCCCACTATGAAAGCACCGGGCCGGAAATCTGGCATGACACCCGGGGCGGCGTCACCCACTTCGTGTCCAGCATGGGCACCACCGGCACCGTCATGGGCACCAGCCGCTATCTGAAGCAGCAAAATCCGGCGATCCAGATCGTGGGCGTGCATCCGGAGCCGGGCAGCCAGATCGCCGGCATCCGTAAATGGGAAGACCCTTACGTGCCCAAGATTTGCGACTTCTCGCAACTGGACGATTTGCAGCACGTCGGCCAGCAGGAGGCCGAGGATATGGCGCGGCAACTGGCGCGCGAGGAGGGCATCCTGGCCGGGCCTTCGTCCGGCGGCGCCTTGGCGGTGGCGCTGCGCCTGTCGCGTCAGCTGGAGAACGCGGTCATCGTCTCCATCATCTGCGACCGCGGCGACCGTTACCTGTCCACCGGACTGTTCGGCTGAGAGCGAGGGTTCACGCCCCTTCCGGCCAAGGCGCTTGTGAACCGCGTCACAAGACGGACGGCGCGGCGGAACGCAGTGTTCGCGTTTTGGCGCTGGCGTCCGGCGCCTCATGTCGCTAGCATCGGGAGTCCATTGTCCCCGTCCCGGAGGCTCCGATGCTGCTGCATGTCGATTCCCGTTTTCTCAGCCCTTACGCGCTGTCCGCCTTTGTCGCCCTGAAAGAAAAGGGGCTGACTTTCGAACTATCGACCGTCAGCCTGGAGGCGCAGGCCAATCTGGCGGCCGACTATCGGCGTCAGTCGCTGACCGCCCGCGTGCCCATGCTGGAAGACGGCGAGTTCCGTCTCAGCGAATCCTCGGCCATTGCCGAATATCTGGAAGACGCTTATCCCGAACGCGCGCGGCTATACCCGCAGGACTTGCGCCAGCGCGCTCGCGCGCGCCAGCTGCAAGCCTGGCTGCGCAGCGATCTGATGGCGCTGCGGGAAGACCGCAACACCGAGGTGGTGTTTCTGCGTCCGGCGGCGGGCACGCTGGCGCCGGAAGCGCGCCAGGCGGCCGGCAAGCTGATCGCGGCCGCGGAGCAATTGCTGCCGGCCGACGGCGGCGAGCTGTTCGGCGCCTGGTGTCTGGCCGATACCGATCTCGCGCTAATGCTGAAACGGCTGCAATACGACGATGCGCTGCCGCCGCGTTTGGCCGCCTACGCCGAGCGCCAATGGCGGCGGCCGGCGGTGCAGGACTGGCTGGCGCTGGGACGGCGGGCGGCCTCGGCTTGAAAGGCTGAGCGCGCGCCCGCGCCTGGACCGCCGTTTCAGCGATGCACGTCGTGGGTGACGAAGGGCCGGTCCGGCGACGGCATCTCCAGCCAGTCCGGATGGCGTAGTGTGCGGCGGATGTCCTGATAGCCGCTGGCCCAGTGCGCGCGCATGGTCTGGGCGCCGAATTGATAATCCTTGTGGTGGTCTTCGTACTCCTTGTCCTGGTAGATCAGGTGTATCACCTTCAACAGCCGGCCGCAGGCCAGCTCGTGGGCGTGGCGGTAGGCCGGGTGTTCGCGTTGCGCCTCCGGCACCAGTTCCATCAGTTGCCGCAGCAAGCCGCGATAGTTCTGTTCCCGTTTCATCGTGTCGGTGATCTGCCGGGTGCGGCTGGAGTACTGGATGTCCTTCTGCCGCATCGCGATCGCCTTCATGTCCGTGGGCGGTTCGCCCTTGGCGCTCCACAGGTCCACCTGGAACACCAGCGAGTTTTTGCGCGGCTCGGTGCTCAGTATCTGCTTCAGCGGCGTATTGGACACCAGGCCGCCGTCCCAGTAGTACTCGCCGTCTATCTCCACCGCCGGAAAGCCCGGCGGCAGCGCGCCGGAAGCCATGAAATGCTCGGCGCGCAGTTTTTGGCGGGTATTGTCGAAGTAGACGAAGTTGCCGCTGCGCAGATTGACCGCGCCCACCGACACCCGCATCTGATCGCTGTCGTTGATGCGGTCGAAATCGGCGAAACGTTCCAGCGTGCCCTTCAGCGGCGAGGTGTCGTAAAGGCTGCAATTGGCGGGCGAGGGCGCGCCGCTTGGCCAGGGCGAGCGCGGCAGGAAGAAGCCGTTCTGGCCCTCGGTCAGCGCGCGCCAGGCCTCCCAGCTCGCCATCAGTCCGTTCAGCCCCGCCGGCCAATGGTGGGTGTCCAGTTGGCTGAAGGGGCTGGCCGGCAAAAACGGCGGCCGGCAGATGGTGTCCCAGAAGGCGCGCAACTGCTCCACCCGCCGCTCCGGCGGGTTGCCGGCGATGATGGCGGCGTTGAGCGCGCCGATGGAAATGCCTGCCACCCAGTTGGGGTGCAGCTCGGCCTCGGCCAGGCCCTGGTAGACGCCGGGCTGGTAGGAGCCCAGCGCGCCGCCGCCCTGCAGCACCAGCGCCAGCACCTGGTAGCGGTGGCCGGGCGGCAGGCTGCGGCTCTGGTACAGGCCGCCGCTCTGCGGGCAGGCGGGGTTGTGCGGCGGCGTCATTGCATATACCAGCCGTGGCTGACAATCACCGATTGTCCGGTGAGCGCGGCGCTGGGGAAGGCGGCCAGGAACAGCGCGGTCTGGGCCACGTCTTCCACCGTGGTGAACACCCCGTCCACGGTATTGCCCAGCATCACGCGCTTGATCACTTCTTCCTCGCTGATGCCCAGCTCTTTGGCCTGCTCCGGAATCTGCTTCTCCACCAGCGGCGTGCGCACGAAGCCCGGGCAGATCACGTGGGCGCGCACATTGTATTCCGCGCCTTCCTTGGCCAGCACCCGGCACAGGCCCAGCAGCGCGTGTTTGGCGGTGACGTAGGCGGATTTGAGCTTGGACGCCTCGTGGGAGTGCACCGATCCCATATAGATCACGGTGCCGCCGCGCTTGTCCTGATACATATGGCGCAGCGCGGCCTTGGTGGTGAGAAAGGCGCCGTCCACGTGGATGGCCTGCATCTTCTTCCAGTCGGAAAACGAGTAGTCCACCAGCGGGTTGACGATCTGGATGCCGGCGTTGGAGATCAGGATGTCCAGCCCGCCCAGCGCGTCCACCGCCGCCTGGGTGCCGGCGTTGACGGATTCCTCATGGGTCACGTCCATCGCCACGCCCACCGCCTTGCCGCCGGCGGCCTTGATTTCTTCCGCCGCGGCCTGCGCCGCCGTCAGGTTGATGTCGGCGATGGCCACCGCCGCGCCGGCGCGGGCGTAGGTTTCCGCAATGGCTTTGCCTATGCCGCTGGCCGCGCCGGTGATCAATGCCACTTTGCCGTTCAATTGCATGCTGCTCTCCTTGTCGTCGGGTGGGGTGCGCCGCGTAGCGGCTTGGCGCCGGTTTCCGCCTTGTCTCGTCCTTGCTCGCGAGACTTTGAACAGGTTCTGTAAGTACAGGCGCTTAGTTCAGGTAATCGAATTCCACTTCGCCCAGGCCCAGGGTCAGGTCGGCGACGATGTGGCGCGCCTCCACCACTTCCAGCACCGGCAGTTCCGCCACCGGGGCCAGCGCGTGGGGAAACAGCGCCAGCGCCGCCGGCCCGCTCCAGGCGCCGTGCACGGTGACGTCCTTGAGGTGAAAGCGCACCAGCTCGCAGATGCGAACGCTGCCGTCCACATGCGGGATGATCTTCAAGAGGAAGTTGGGCGTGTTGACCATGGAGCGCTGCAGCGCGCTGGCGTCCTGGGCGTGATGTTTGTAGCCCATGGTGGCGGTGGCCACCCGCACCGGGCCGTAGTCCAGTTCGCCCACCAGGGTGTCGGTGCGCACTTGCAGCCGCGGGCAGGCCAGCTTCTTGGGAAAGCCCCACAGTTCGCGGCCGCCGGCGATGGGCGGGTGGTCGTTCAGATACATCGCGTGGGTGTAATTGCCGGCCACGCCACCCAGCAGAACCGGGATCACCTGGCCGCTTTCGGTGTAGTCGCCAAAGCCGGTGGAGTCCGGCATGCGGATGAACTCGAAGTTCACCAGATCCGAGGCCGGCTGCAGCGGTTCCGGCACCGCCTCGCGCAGTTTGGCCGGATCGGTGCGATAAGTGATGATGAAGAATTCGCGGTTGGTGAAGCGGTAGGGGCCGCGGGGGAAGGCGGGGTTGGTCAGCGGCATGGCGAAGGCCTGCTCGCGGATGGCGTCGATGTTCATACGTGCTGCGCTCCCTGGATGGCAAAAGGTCGCGCCGGGACGGCGCGGCCGCTGCTGCGAAAGGAGCCCGCCGGCGGAACGGCCCGACGGGCATGCGTGCATCTGGCTCCGATGGTACAGGCAAAGATCCCATACAGATAGCTTGGTGCGGCGTCGCCTGTCCATTGGGACGACGCCGCGCGCCCGGCCGCTGTCTTTCCGCTCGGCGGCAAGGAGGGCGTCGGCCACCGCGCCGCCGTGCTATGCTGTCGCCGTTGCGGCGAATGAGCCGCGGCCCGCCACCGTGCCGGCGGAGTCGGCACTTGCAGTTTTGGATGGACCGTATGAGCAAAAGCATCATTTCCGACATGGACGGAGTGATTTATCGGGGCAAGCAACTGATTCCGGGCGCGCGCGATTTCGTCAACCGCCTGACGCAGGGCGGCACGCCCTTCCTGTTTCTGACCAATAACGCGGAGCAGACGCCGCTGGATCTGAGGCTGAAGCTGGAGAGCCTGGGCATCAACGGCGTGACGGAAGACAACTTCATCACCAGCGCGATGGCCACGGCGATGTTTCTGCGCAGCCAGACGCGCAAGGCCATGCCCACCGCCTACGTGGTGGGCGGCGCCGGCCTGATCAACGAGCTGTACAAGGTGGGGTTTTCCATTTCCGAATCCCATCCGGATTACGTGGTGGTGGCCAAGTCCCAGACCTTCAGTTTCGAGCAGATCAAGAAGGCGGTGCGTTTTATCGATCAGGGCGCCAAATTCATCGGCACCAACCCGGATATGATCGATCCGATAGAGGGCGGCGGCTACGAGCCGGCCGCCGGCACGCTGCTAGCTGCCATCGAGGCCGCCACCGGCAAGAAGCCCTACATCGTGGGCAAGCCGAACTCGCTGATGATGATGCTGGCCACCCGCAAGCTGGGCGTGCATCCGGAGGAGGCGGTGATGATAGGCGACCGGATGGACACCGACATCGTCGGCGGCATAGAAGCCGGCATGGGCACCGCGCTGGTGTTGTCCGGCGTGTCGTCGCGCGAATCCATGGAGCAGTTTCCCTACCAGCCGGACTATGTGTTCGAGAGCGTGGCGGAGATTGATCCGGGGGCCTTGTAAGAGCCTGGCTACGTTCTGTTGCGCGTCGCGAGGCTTTGAACAAGCCATGGCCGGTCAGGCCGGCGTCGGACGAAAACAGGGCCGCTCCCGTTTGGGGGCGGCCCTGTTTGTTTGCCGTCTAGATCCCGCTCGGTCCGGCGAGGCGCTCAGCGCTGCTCGGCTTGGGCCGCGGCTTCCCGCAATTTGTCCTTCTTGCTCTTGCGTTTGCCCTTGACGCCGCCGTTGTCGGCCGCCGAGTTCGTGGCGGCGCTCGCGGCCGCGGCCGGGCTGGCGGCGACGGGTTCGAAACCGGCGATCCGTTCGCGCGGCAGCCGCAGTCGCTGGCGTTTCTCTATCAATTGGAAATGCGCGGCGCAATCGGCGCTGACGAAGCTGATGGCCTCGCCGCTGGCGCCGGCGCGGCCGGTGCGGCCGATGCGGTGGGTGTAGTCCACCGGCGAGCGCGGCAGATCGTAGTTCACCACCACCGGCAGGCGGGCGATGTCGATGCCGCGCGCGGCCACATCGGTGGCCACCAGAACTTGCAGACGGCCGGACTTGAGGTCGGCCAGCACCTGGCCGCGTTGTCCCTGGCTGCAATCGCCGTGCAGCGCGGCGGCGCGGACGCCGGCGGCCTGCAGCTTGCCGGCCACTCGGTCTGCGGTGTGGCGGCTGGCCACGAAGACCAGAGCCCGCTCCCAGCCATGGGTGTGCAGCAGATGGCGCAACAACATGGTGCGCCGGCCGGCGTCCACCTCGATGACGCGCTGGCGGATGTCCGGCGCGGCGACGTCGCCGGGCGCGATGTCGATATGCCGCGGCTGGTTCAGCAATTGCTCCGCCAGCGCGCGCACGGCGGGCGGGAAGGTGGCGGAAAACATCAGGTTTTGCCGGTAGGGCGGCAGCTGCGCCAGCACGCTGGCCAGTTCGTCGGCGAAGCCGAGGTCGAGCAGGCGGTCGGCCTCGTCCAGCACCAGGGTGTCGACGGCGGCGAGCCGCAGCGCATTGTGCGCCAGCAGGTCCAGCAGCCGGCCGGGCGTGGCCGCCACGATGTCGGCGCCGCCGCGCAAGGCCATCATCTGAGGATTGATGGAGACGCCGCCGAAGACTACGGCGATCTTGGGCCGGCGCGGCAGGCCCTGGGCCAGCTGGCGCAGGGCGTCGCCCACTTGCGCCGCCAGTTCCCGGGTGGGGAGCAGGATCAGCGTTTGCGTCTGGCGAGGCGAGGCCTGGCGGCCAGCCAGCCATTGCTGCAACAGCGGCAGGCAGTAGGCCGCGGTTTTGCCGGAACCGGTTTGCGCGGTGGCCAGCACATCGTGGCCTTGCAAAACGGCGGGGACGGCGGCGAGCTGAACCGCGGTGGGGGCCGGGTAGCCCTGATCGCTGGCGGCCTGGGCCAGGGCGGGCGACAGGCCCAGTGAGGTGAATGACATGGATTGGCGTTGACGGCGATGTACTTGAAGCGGCAGGAGTATCGACGCTGCCCGCGGTCGGGTCAAGCGGGGCGTGGCGTCGCCGCAACGCGCGTTGCGCAGCGGGAAGTCCCGTTTGCGAGTACTATCTGGGCTCGCTATCAAGTTAAAGTCATACGCACATGCAAACAGAAGTCAAAGAGAAACCCCGCTACGCCCTGGTGGCCTCGGTCCAGTTGCCCGATGTCAGCGATGTCGAGTTCGAGGCCTCGCTCACCGAACTGAGCGAACTGGCCAAGACCCTGGGCTTCCAAGTGGTGCGGACCTTTGTGCAAAAGCGTAACAGCTTCGACCGCACCGCCTATATGGGCGTGGGCAAGCTGGAGGAAATCAGCCAGTTCGTCAATCGCGGTCTTCGCAACGACGAGCTGGAGGACGCGCCGCCGGTCTTGGACGCCGGCACGGTGGAGATCGACGCCTTGCTGGTGGACCACGAAATCTCGCCGTCGCAGGCGCGCAATCTGGAGCTGGCCGTCGGCTGCGAGGTGATGGACCGCACCATGGTGATTCTGGAGATCTTCCACCGCAACGCCCGCTCGCGCGCGGCGCGCGCCCAGGTGGAAATCGCCCGTCTCGGTTATATGGCGCCGCGCTTGCGCGAGGCGGCCAAGCTGGCCGGGCCGCAAGGCCGGCAGCGCAGCGGAATGGGCGGGCGCGGCGCCGGTGAATCGCATACCGAGCTGGATCGCCGCAAGGTGCGCGACCGCATCGCCGAGCTGCAGCGCGAAATCGTCGCGATGGAGCTGGAGCGCAAGACCCAGCGCGCGCGCCGGATGGAGCGCCAGGGTCAGGGCCTGGGCGGGGTGTCGCTGGTGGGCTACACCAATGCAGGCAAGTCCACGCTGATGCGCGCCTTGACCGGCAGCGAAGTGCTGGTGGCCAATAAGCTGTTCGCCACCCTGGACACCACGGTGCGCGCCATCTACCCGGAAAGCGTGCCGCGGGTGCTGGTCAGCGATACCGTGGGCTTCATCAAGAACCTGCCTCACGGTCTGGTGGCCTCGTTCAAGTCCACGCTGGAAGAAGCGCTGGACGCGGCCCTGCTGCTGCATGTGATCGACGCCAGCGACCCGGGCTTCCAGCGTCAGCTGGAAGTGACCGACGAGGTCTTGAAGGAAATCGGCGCCGACGAAGTGCCGCGCATCCGGGTGTTCAACAAGATAGACCATGTCGGCGACGCGGCCGAGCAGGCGGCCTGGGCCGCCGAGCTGCGGCAACGCTATCCGGACTGTGTGGTGATGAGCGCGCGCCGCCCCGAGGAAGTGGCGGCGCTGCGCGCGCTGATCGTGGCCTTCTTCCAGCGAGATCTGGAGGAAGGCGAACTGCTGCTGCCGTGGTCCGCTCAGCAACTGCGCGGCGAAATCTACAGCCACTGCCAGGTGCTGGAAGAACGCGCGGAGGAAGAGGGCAGCTGGTTCCGCGTGCGCGGAGAGCCGGACAAGCTGCGCAGCCTGCGCGAGCAGTTGAACCCCGGCTCGCAGGGGCGTCAGAAGGAGTATTGGGAAGTCTGAGAACCTGTTCAAAGCGTCGCGGGCAAGAACGAGACAAGGCGAAAACGGCTGAAGAAGCGGAATGCACACGTGGTGCATGAGCGTTTTCGATACGATTATTCACCTTGTCGCATCTTTCGGAGCACAACAGGCATTGAACAGGTTCTTAGTCTGCGAGCACGTCCCTCCCCACTCTGATTTTCGGCGCAGCGTTCGTCCTGCTGCTCAGGACCGTCCCGATAATCCAGATCCCTATCCGCTTAAGCGGATTCAATATCTTGGGCAATGGTCCCGAGCCACAGAGATTGTTGCTTCTTTTAAAGGAACATGCCGCCGGAGGCTTCCACGCGCTGACCGTTGACCCAGGCGGCGCCGTCGCTGAGCAGGGTGGCGATGGCGCCGCCGATGTCGTCGGGGCGGCCGACGCGGCCCAGCGCGGTTTGCGCGGCGATATGGGCGTTGACCTGTTCGTTGTCGCGCACCAGGCCGCCGCCGAAGTCGGTTTCAATCGCGCCGGGGGCGATGACGTTGACCGCGATGCCGCGCGGCCCCAGCTCCTTGGCCAGGTAGCGGGTCAGCACCTCCATGCCGCCCTTCATCGCCGCGTAGGCGGCGTAGCCGGGCAGGGCGAAGCGGGTCAGGCCGGTGGAGACGTTGAGAATGCGGCCGCCGTCGGCGATCAGCGGCAGCAGCGTCTGAGTCAGGAAGAACGGGCCTTTGAGCTGGATGTTCATCAGTTGGTCGAACTGAGCCTCGCTGGTGTCGGCGAAGGCGGCGTGGATGCCGATGCCGGCATTGTTGACCAGAAAATCGAAGTCGGCGCGTCGCCATTGCTCGGCCAGCGTCTGGCGCAGCCGCTCGGCGAAGGCGGCGAAGCCGGCGCTCTGGCCGACGTCCAGCGCCAGCGCGGCGGCCTGGCCGCCCAGTGCTTGGATCTCGGCGACTACCGCCTCGGCGTCGGCGGCGCGGCTTTGGTAGGTGATGACGACGTCCACGCCCTGGCGTGCCAGGTGCAGGGCCGCGCTTTTGCCCAGGCCGCGGCTGCCGCCGGTGATGACTGCGATTTTCTTGCTCATGGGAATCTCCTGTAGGGGGCGGGTGCAGGCTTGGACCCGATGAGCTCAGTTTATTGTATGGTTTTTTATAAACAAATATGATTATTTAAATTATAGTGTTCGTATATTAATAACAATTGGTGGCGGCATGAACAAGCTGGAAGCGATGCAGATTTTTGTCCGGGTGGCCGAGTTGTCCAGCTTCACGCAGGCGGCGGACAGCTTGGGCCTGCCCAAGGCCAGCATCTCGGTGGCGGTCAAGCAGACCGAATCCTGGCTGGGCGCGCGCCTGTTGCACCGGACCACGCGCAAAGTGCAGATGACCCAGGACGGGCAGGCTTTTTACGAGCGTTGCAAGGACGTGTTGGCGGACATGGACGAGTTGCAAAGCATGTTCCAGCGCGGCGAGGAGGCGCTGGGCGGGCGGCTGAGGGTGGACATGCCCAGCGGCGTGGCGCGCTACCAGGTATTGCCGAGGCTGGACGAATTCCTGCAGCGCCACCCGCGTTTGGAGCTGGAACTGAGCAGCACCGACCGCAAGGTGGACATCGTGCGAGAAGGTTTCGATTGCGTGCTGCGCGTGGGGGAGCTTGGCGACTCCAGCCTGGTGGCGCGGCCGCTGGGGCGTTTCCGCCAGCTCAATTGCGCCAGCCCGGCTTATCTGGCGCGTTACGGCGTGCCCGTAAGCCTGGATGAGCTGGCGCGGCATCGGCTGATCCATTATGTCTCCACCCTGGGCACGCGTCCGGCCGGCTGGGAATGCCATGACGACGACGGCAGCCGCTGGCTGAGCATGGCCGGCAGCGTTATCGTCAACAACGCCGAGGCCTATCAGGCGGCCTGTCTGGCCGGCCTGGGGCTGATTCAGGCGCCGGAGTCCGGCGTGCGCCATTTGCTGGACAGCGGCGAACTGGTGGAAGTGCTGCCGGACTACCGCGCCGCGCCGATGCCGGTCACGCTGTTGTACGCCCACCGCCGCAACCTGCCGCGCCGGGCGCAGGTTTTCATGGATTGGCTGGCGGAGGCGCTGGCGCCGCATCTTGTGTGAATTGGGCGCAAACATGGCGGCGCAGGGGCAAGCTGCCCTATCATGGAGGTCGGTCAACCATTTTAGAATCTGTTTACGATCAGCTGCGCGTTGGCGATACGGCGTTGAAAACCCCTTCGAAATGCTCATGTACCGTGTGTACATTCCGCTTTCTCAGCGGTTTTCGCCTTGTCTCGCCTTGGCTCGCGAGATCGTAAACACGTTCTTACTTCGTCATATTCCCGCCATGATTGTTAGATCCACTTCTTCCTGGCTGCGCCTGTTGTTTGTCTGGCACGGTTCGGTGCTGCCGCGCATCATGCCGCGCCTGCTGCTGGTCTTTTTCATTTCCATCGCCGCCGCCGCCGTGCGCGGCTGGTGGCTGAGCGAACACGCGGACTCCGCGCTCAGCATTCCCGCCTTTACCTTGATGGGGGTGTCGCTGGCCATCTTCCTGGGTTTTCGCAACTCGGTCAGCTACGAGCGCTTTTGGGAGGCGCGCAAGCTGTGGGGCAGCTTGCTGATCGTCAACCGCTCGCTGGCGCGGCAGGTTCTGTCGCTGGCGCCGGACAATGCGGACGCGCGGCGTCTGATAGACGGCTGTTGCGCCTTCGCCTACGCGCTCAAGGCGCAGTTGCGCGGCGACGACGCCGACGCCCATCTGCGCCGTTTGCTGCCGGAGGAGATTCTGGACAAGGCGTTGGCGGCGCGCTTCAAGCCGGCGCTGATCCTGTCCTGGCTAGGGCAATTGGCCGCGCGCATGCGCGGCGACGGCGTGTTGGGCGATATGCAATGGCATGCGCTGGACCGTAATCTGAACTCGCTGTCGGAAGTGCTGGGCGGCTGCGAGCGCATCGCCTCCACGCCCATTCCCTTCACGTACCGGGTGCTGCTCAACCGCACCGTCACGGTGTACAGCCTGCTGCTGCCGGCCGGCCTGGTCACCAGCATAGGCTGGCTGACGCCGGCGATCGCGGTCTTCATCGCCTACACCTATCTGGCGCTGGAAGTGATAGGCGAGGAGCTGGAGGAGCCGTTTGGCAAGGAGGGCAACGACCTGCCGCTGTCCGCGCTCTGCCACGGCATCGAAGCCTCCTTGCGCGAGATGCAGGGCGAGGAGGCGGCGACTCCGGCGCCGTCGCAGCAGGGCATTTATCTGTATTGAGCCATCGAGCCGCATAGCTTAGAACCTGTTTACGATCTAGCGGGCTAAGGCGGGACAAGGCGTACTCATCGTGCCGCATCTCACGAAGCGCAGCAGGTCGTAAACAGGTTCTTACAGCGCAGCCAGCTCGTCCAGGCTGATGATGCGGGCTATCGTCGCCAGCTGGCGCATCGAGGTCTGATGCTCTTCCTCGCTGGCGGCGGCGCAGCCGTCCTCCAGCACCAGCACCTGGTAATCGCGGTCGTGAGCGTCGCGTGCGGCGGCCTGCACCGCCCAAGTGCTGCTGACGCCGGACAGGATCAGGCGTTCGATGCGATGAGCGCGCAGCACCGCTTCCAGCGAGGTGGCGTAGAAGGCGCTGACGCGCGGCTTGATCACGATGGCGTCTTCCGGCCTTAGGTCCAGCTCCGGGTGGAAGGCGGTGCCGGGGCCGGACAGATCCAGCGCGCCGAATTCGTGAGCGCGGCCGAACAGCGGCGAGGCCTTGGGTTGTTCCACATAGGAGGGCGCGAAGCCCACTTTCACCTGCGCCACCAGCCAGCGGCGGCGGCGCGCCTCGGCGATGGCCTGGTTGGCGGCGGCGATGACGCCGCGTTGACGCGCGTGCTCGGCGCAGCGGGCGACCTTGCCGCCGTCCATCATGATGTCGCGGATATAGTCCAGTCCGATAAAAGCGGTGTTCATCGCTGAGTTCCTTATGGCGTATTGATCAAGACCGGCGAACGGCCGGCGTTTCTGTTGCGGCCAGTTCCGCCAGCAGCTCGCCGGCGGCGAGCAGCAGTTCCAGGCGCTGCGGCGGCAGTCCGGCCAGCGCGGCGCGCAGCCAGTCGTCTTTGCGCAGGCGGTGAGCGTCAAGGACCTGGCGGCCGGCGTCGCTCAGGCGAATCCGGACTTTGCGGCCGTCTTCGGGGTCGCCGGCGCGCAGAATCAGACCGCCGGCGTCGAGTTCGCGCAGCAGGCTGGCCAGGTTGGAACTGCGCAGCTTTTCCGCGCGGGCCAGCGCAGACGGCGTTGCGGCGCCGTCCGCGCGTTCGATGCTGGCCAGCAGCGAAAGCTGGGCAAACGGCAGTTCGTCGTCCTGGGCCTCCTGGCGCAAGCGGCGCGTCAAGGCCATCAGTTGCAGGTGCAGCCGGGACACGGCCTCCGCCGGGATTGATGAGTTAGGCATTTTTCTATTTTAACATAGCTATATTTATATAGATAAGTCGGCGAGAAAACGGCGCCGCCAGCGACGCCGAGGCCGGCTCTAGCCTTGTTTCTGACAGTTGCTCATCCAGCGTATGCCGAAGCGGTCCACCAGCATGCCGAAGCGGGCGCCCCAGAAGGCGTCGTGCAGCGGCTCATTGATCTGGCCGCCCTGGGCCAGGGCTTCAAAGATCGCGGTCTGCTCCGCCTCGCTGTCCAGCATGAAATTCAGCGTGATGTTTTCACCGATGGCGGGCGTGCGGCCCGGCATGCCGTCGGAGGCCATGAAATGAACGCCTTCGGCTTTGAACTCGGCGTGCAGAATCTTGTTCTTGGCCTCGTCCGGGCTGGGGAAGTCCGCGTCGCCGAAGCGCATCAGCGCCACGATTTCGCCGTTGAAGCATTGGCGGTAGAAGGCCAGCGCCTGTTCGCACTGGCCGTGGAAGTTGATGTAGGGCAGCAGGGTTTTCATCAGGGAGACTCCTGGTGGGTGGGGAGGGGCGGCTGTGTTTCAGGCTTGCAGGCATTGCCGCAGCGCATTGTTGACGGCTTCCACCGTTGCCGGCCGGGTCAGGCGAGCGGTTTCCTGGCCGTGGCGCAGGAAAATCAGCGTAGGCCACAGCTTGACGCGGTAGCTGCGTCCCAGGCGGCGGCCCGGCCCGTCTTCGATTTGCAAATGACGGATGTCGGGATAGGCCGCCAAGGCTTGTCGAATCAGAGGCTGAGCCGCCTGGCAGTGGCCGCACCAGGGCGCGCCGAATTCCAGCACGGTGACGCCGGGCTGGGCATCCAGTTCGGCGCGTTCCGGCGCCGGGTCGCGATAAAGCTTGTCCATGGTCAGGCTGGGGCAAGGGTGGATTTTAAATATGCCAAAGGACTTGCGTATTTGCCAGCGCCGTGATGAGAGGGCTGGGGGGGCGGGCTTGCCAAAGCCGGGCAAAACCGCGACGATGCAGGCCGTTTCATCAATGGCTCGGGGTTTGAACTCATGAAATCGCGCAATGTTTCCGGCGGCTTGGTGTATTCCACCGAACACGGCCGCATGTGTCCGCAGTGCGGCTTTGCCGTCGCCCAATGCCAATGCGGCAAGCAGGAGGCGCCGGCCGGCGACGGCGTGGTGCGGGTGCGCAGGGAAACCAAGGGCCGCAACGGCAAGGCGGTCACCGTGATTCAGGGCGCGCCGTTGAACGCGCTGGAACTGGCGCAGCTGGGCAAACAGCTGAAAAACGCCTGCGGCAGCGGCGGCACGGTCAAGGACGGCGTCATCGAGATCCAGGGCGATCATTGCGAGCAGGTGCAGGGCTTGCTCAAGCAGCGCGGCTGGACGGTGAAGCGCGCCGGCGGCTAGACGCGCTCCAAAGCCTGTAGCGCCTTGTCGGAGACGAGGCGGCGGGCATGCTTTTCACTGTACGGCCATGCCGCTTTTTCAGCGGCAGGGCCTTGTCTCGCGCTGGCTTGCGAGGTTTTGGAACAGCGGCTTGGGATTGCGCCGGAATGAAAAAGCCCGCGGCGTGCCGCGGGCTGGGTGGGGCGATGGGGCTTAGGCCGGCTGCGCCTGCCGCTGCGGGCTGGGGCTGAGCGGCGTCCGTCGCTGCAGCTCGGCGGCGAATTGCGCGCCGAATTGTTCCAGGTACTGGCGTTGCAGCAGGCATTCATGCGGCGCGTTCACCTCGTACTCAATCAGCTTGCCGGAGACGTAGGGCTGCCAGAGCGACGGCTGCTGGTCTTCGGGGCGCAGGATGTCGGTGGTGGCGCGGATGAAGATCAGGTCGCCGTCGTAACGCTGGTAGCGGCAGCGGGCGAGCAGTTCCAACATCAGCTTGGAGTCGTTCACCAGCCGGGTCAGAAACTCCTCGCCGACCTGGCTGCCGCCCAGAACTTCTTCCATTGCGCTCTTCAGCCCCTTGATGCCGGCGCGCGGCGCGCCGACGATGGCCCGGGTCATGCGGGTGATGATGGTGGCGTCGTCCAGTTTCAGCGAGGCTGGCCCGCCCTGCAGCGGATAGCTGTCGAACATGCACAGGAAGCTGACTTCGTGGCCGTCGGCCTGCAGCATGGCGGCCAGGCGCAGCGCCAGATTGCCGCCCACCGACCAGCCCGCCAACTGGTACGGCCCCTGGGGCTGCACCGCCTGGATGCGTTGCCGGTACTCCTCCGCCAGTTCGTCCAGCGATTCGACGACGCGTTCCGGGTCGCGCAGTATCGGCGACTGGATGGCGTACAGCGGCTGGTCCTCGGGCAGGAAGGGCAGCAGGCCGGCATAGGGCCAGGCGATGCCGCCGCCCGGGTGAATGCAGAACAGCGGCGGGCGGCCGCCCTGGACGCGCAGCGGCAACATGGCGTCGAAAGGATCGCTGAAAGCGGCGGGCCGTTGCAGGCGCAGGGCCAGCTGGCGCGGCGTGGGGGCGGCCAGGAAGTCGGCGATGCCCAGCGAGACGCCGAAGGTTTCCCTGACCCGGTTGATCAGTTGCAGCCCCAGCAGCGAATGGCCGCCCAGCGCGAAGAAGTTCTGATTGGCGTAGACCTCGCCGCATTCCAGCGCCGTTGCGAACAAGCGGCACATGATTTCCTCTTCAGGCGTGCGCGGCGGAGCCTGTTCGCCGTCGTCCAGCAGCGTCGGCGTCGGCAGCTCGCCGGTGGCCAGCTTGCCGTTGGGCGTCAGCGGGAAGACGGGCACCACCATGATGACGCTGGGGATCATATGATGCGGCAATTGCCGGCTCAGCGCCTGTTTCAGGCCTTCGCTGTCCAGGTCCAGCTGTTGGTTGGCCACATAGCCGACGATGGCCGGGCCGTGGGGCAGGTCCCGCAGCAAGGCGACGGCGTCCTCTACGCCGCCGCAGCCCAGCAGGGCGTTCTTGATTTCGTCCAGCTCGATGCGCAGCCCGCGCAGCTTGATCTGATTGTCCTGGCGGCCCTGATAGTGGATGCGGCCGGCGTGGTCGAAGAACACGCGGTCGCCGGCCCGGTACATGGTGTCGGCGGGGTCCAGCAGATCGGGGACGAAGCCTTTGGCCGTCAGCTCCGGGCTGTTGCGGTAACCGCGGGCCACGCCGGGGCCGCCGATGAACAGATCGCCCCAGGCGCCGGGCGGCAGCAGCCGCTGCCGCGGGTCCACCACATAGAGCCGGGTATTGGCGGTGGCGGGCCCGATGGACAGGTCGCCGTCGCCGTAGTCGGCGTTGATCGAGGTGGCGAAGGAGGTTTCGGTCGGTCCGTAGACATTGAGCAGGCGGCAGTGGGAGAAGCGCGCCAGCAGCGCCGGCGTGCAAGGTTCGCCGCCCAGCATCAGGACGGTGTCTTGCGGGAAGTCCTCGGTCTGGTGGTAGGCCAGCAGGCTGGGCGTCATGACCACGAGCTTGATGTTTTCCCGTTTCACCAGCGCGGCCAGCGGTTTGCCGGGCGCGCTGGCGACTTTGTCGCAGATGACCAGGGTGGCGCCGGCCAGCAGCGTCATCATGATTTCCAGCACCGACATGTCGAAGCCGGCGGCGATGAATTGCAGCACGCGCTGGCCGGCTTGCAGCCCAGCCGCCCGGATGGCGGTGTCGGCGATGGGCACCAGGTTGCGGTGGCTCACTTCCACGCCCTTGGGCTTGCCGGTGGAGCCGGAGGTGTAGATCAAATAGCCGGGCGCGGCGGGGTCTACGCGGGGAAGCGGTAGGGCGGCCGGCGGCAGCGCATCCAACGCCGCGGCGTCCAGGAGCAGCTGTTTTTCCGGCGCGATCCCGGCCTTGACGGCGCCGCCGCCGGCGACGATGACCGCGGCCGGCGAGGCGTCGGCCAGTATGTATTCGATGCGGGCTTCCGGCAGGTCGGGGTCCACCGGCACATAGCCTGCGCCCAGCTTGAACAGCGCAACGGCCGCGACCGCCCACTCTATGCTGCGCGATACGATGACGGCGACATCGTCCCCGGGCCGCACGCCGCGCGTCAGCAGCAGGCTGGCCAGGCGGTTGGCGCGCTCGTCCAGCTCGGCGTAGCTGAGTTCGCGCTCTCCCTGGCGCAGCGCCGGCCGATGGGCGTGGCTTAGCGCAGAGGCGGCGAAGGCGTCGGCGAAGACCGGTTGCGCGTCGGCGCGCGCCGGCAGCGGATAGCGGCGTTCTCGTTCGCCCGGCAGCAGCAGTTGGTAATCCGCGGCGAGGGTTTCCGGGTTGGCGACGAAATGCTCGAGCAGCAGAATCATCCGCTGATAGTGCAGTTCCAGCGCCTCTAGCGGGTAGAGATCGGCGTTGGCGTTGAAGCCTATCTCCAGCCGCCCGTCGGCGTTGCGGTCGAAAATGTCGATGCCGAGATGATCGGCCGGACCGTTGGCGGCATTCTGCACCGTGGCTTCGCAGCCGTCGAAGCTCACTTCCTGGTCATAAGCCACGATATTGAGCAGGGTGTTGAACAGCGGCTTGTGACCGCGTTCCGCGTACAGGTCGCGGATCATGGCCTCCGAGCGGTAGCCCTGATGCAGCAGATGGCGGCGCAGCTGGCGCTGGATGTCCGCCGCAACCGACAGCACCGTGGCCTCCGGCGCGAAGGAGATGCGCAGCGGCAGGATGTTGGCCACCATGGCCGGAATCTCGCGCAGGGCTTTCAGCTGACGGGCCGCCACCGGCATGCCCACCGCCAGTTCGCTCTGGCCGGTCATGCGGTGCAGATAGGTGGCGCAGGCCGCCAGCAGCAGGCTGGACAGACGCAGGCGGTGTTGGCCGGCGGTTTCCCGCAGCCCGTCCACCGCCGCGCCGGAGAAGGCCTTGCGCAGGCGGTTCAGCTTGCGCAGGGGCGCGTCGCCGGGGACCAGTTGGGTGGCGTCGGGCAGGTCCAGGCAGTATTGGCGCCAGTAAGACTGGTCCTTGAGATAGGACTCGCTCTGGCGATAGGCCTGCTCCGCCTCGAACACCTGGCTCAGCGGCTGCGCCGGCAGCGCTTCGATGGCTTCGCCGCGCGCCAGCCGGACATAGCAATCGGTGATGTGCTTGAACAGGATGGCGTGGCCGAAACCGTCCACCACCAGATGGGAGCCCAGCTCTATCATGCGGTGGCGACGGTCGCTCAGTTTGACGATCAGATAGCGGATCAGCGGTTGTCGGGCCAGGTCCATATCGTCGGCCAGCAAGCCGTTCAGCATGGCGGCGTAGGCCTGCTCGGGGTCCGCTTCGGCCGATAGGTCGTGCCAGGAGAAATAGGCGTCGTGCAATTCGGGGCGCAGGTGTTGCCGGTATTGGCCGGTGACCGTGTCCGTTTCGAAGGCGGCGCGCAGGGTTTCCACTTGTCTGCACACGGTCTTGATGGCCTGTTCCAGCAGCGGGGCCTGCAAGTCGCCGGTGAATTCGATCACATCGCACAGGTGATAATGGAGATTACGGCCTTCCTGGCCGATGGCCAGGCAGACTTCCTGCTGGGCGGCGCTCAGCGGGCAGATCGATTTATCGTCTAGCATAATGTTTCCAATATGGCTTTTACAGTTGTTGATATTTATTTAAAATAAAGTTAAGGGCGAATGAAGGCGCGACAAAAAAGAAGGACGCGTCGCCGCTATCGTTGCGGCTTTAGTACGGGATGGGTTTTACGGGCGGCGGATAGGCCCGGAGAGGGGCGGGTCGGTTGGCGACGCCGTGGATTGGCGTGGCTGACGGAGTACGGTGCGCGATGCGGCGTTTTTCATGGGTGCCCTGCACATGTCGTATAAGACAGGCCGAATATGTCGTTTTGATAATACGTGGAAATTATATCAATACGGCATGAAATTGACACAGTAAAATTCACTCGACATATGTCGGCGAAGTGGATTTGTCTCATTTGTGCAAACGCACATTTTGAGAGCGTCGATATCGGCTCAAGTACAGCCAAAGCTAGACACGGCAGGCGCTTAATGTTCCGAGATAGTACGATGCGGCGCAGCAAGCTGCGCCCTGGCTTGGCGGCGGACAGGGGCGGCGGGAGGGCGATGCATGCCGATTGGCGAACAGAGGAGGACGCTGACGCGCTTGCCAGCGCGGCGTTCAAGTCCGGCTTGCCTCCGGTCCGGATAAGCGGGGCGGGCGGGGGTTAGGGCGAAACAGCAAAGAAAAAGACCGAAATCCGGCGCCATCCGCTGACGGCGCCCTGTATTTCGGTCTTGTTTGACAGTGACGATCCGGTGTTTAGAACGGAATGTCGTCGTCCATGTCGTCCAGTTGCTTGGGCGCCGGGCGCTGCTCCTGGCGGCGCGGCGCGGGCGGGGCTTCCTGGCGCGGGGCCGGGGCGTTGTAGCCGTAACCATCGTCCATGCCGCCGCCGCTCATGCCGCCGCTGGAGCCGCCCATTTCATTGCGGCCGCCCTGCAGGCTCAGTTCATTGACGCGCACGTCCGGGGACAGGCGTTTATTGCCTTCTTTGTCCTGCCATTCGCGCAGGGTCAGTTGGCCGTAAACGGTTACTTGCTGGCCTTTTGCCAGGTAGTTCTTCAGCGATTCACCGCGCTTGCCCCATACCTGGCAGCTGAACCAGTTGGTGCTCTTGCGCTCGCCAAAGCCGATGTCGCTGGCTACGCGGAACGACAGTACCGGCTCACCGCTGGGGGTGTAGCGCAGTTCGGCGTCGGCGGCCAGACGGCCGTCAAAGGTGATGCTGTTCATCAGATGTCTCCGAATAAAAATCTAAATATTTGGCCTGTCGCCGCAGCTCAGAACGTGGCTCCGATCAGGCGCTGCACCGTCGCCTCGTCCCACTGCCGCTGCGATACCTTCAGGTAGGCCACGCGGTCTTCCAACACGACCACGGCTTCATGCACGCCGGTCACGCCGGCCAATTGGCGGGACAGATCGCCGGCGTCGCCACGCCAGTCCTCGCCGATGTGATACATCACCGAGCGCACCGGCTTGGGCGGCCGCATGGCCAGCGACCACAGCAGCCAGGTGAGCATCAGCAGGCTGGTGAAGCCGAACACGCCGGCCGGACCGTAGCGGGTGTACAGCCAGCCGCCGACGGCCGCGCCCAGGAACAGGCCAAGGGATTGGGCGGTATTATACACGCCAATCGCGGTTCCCTTGGCATCCGCCGGGGCGATCTTGGAAATCAAGGACGGCAGCGTGGCTTCAAGAATATTGAAGGCGATGAAATACAGGCCCAGCCAGGCCACGATCTGCCAGAAGCTGTCCAGCGCCATCGCCATGCCCAGTTGGGCTGCGGCCATCAGCGCGATGGCGCCGACGAACACCTGCTTGAGCCTGGCCTTTTTCTCGCCGTAGATGATGGCCGGCACCATCAGCAGGAAACCGATCACCGTCACCGGCAGATACACCTGCCAGTGCTGGGTCTTGTCCAGATGCGCGGTCTTGATCAGCGCGAAGGGAATGGTGACGAACATCGCCATCTGCGCCGCGTGCAAGGCGAAAATGCCGTAATTGAGCTGCAGCAGCTGCGGGTCTTTCAGCACCGCCGGCAGCCGTTTAGCGTTGGCCTCGGTGTCGGAGTGGAAGCGGGAGCTGACCGGGTCCGGGATGATCAGCCAGACGCCGATCAGCGCCGCCAGCGACAGCACGCCGGTGAGCGCGAAAATGCCGTTGACCCCGATGTATTTGGCCAAGAGCGGCCCCAGCACCAGGCTGGCGGCGAAGGTGGTGCCGATGGACATGCCTATCATCGCCATCGCCTTGGTGCGGTTTTCCTCGCGGGTCAGGTCCGCCAGCAGCGCGGTGATGGCGGCGGAAATGGCGCCGGCGCCCTGGATGACCCGGCCCACGGTCAGGGTGGCGATGTCGTGCGCGCCGGCGGCGACGAAGCTGCCCAGCGCGAACAGCAGCAAGCCGCCGTAAATCACCTTCTTGCGGCCTATCTTGTCGGAGAGCATGCCCAGCGGCAGTTGCAGCAGGGCCTGGGTCAGGCCGTAACTGCCCAGCGCGATGCCGATCAGCGTGTGATTGTCCGCGCCTTTCAGGGTTTGGGCGTACAGGGCGAATACCGGCAGGATCAGGAACATGCCCAGCATGCGCAGGGCGTAGATGCCGGCGAGGCCAAGGCTGGCCCGGAGTTCTGTTGCGTTCATTCTTGTGTGCGTCGTTTGTGTTGCTGGCGGGCTGCGGCCTGCGGGCCGCGCCCCATGGTTCTAGTAACGGTCCGGCGCCGTTCCGGATGACGCCGCGCGTTAAAGACTGGTGGAGTCAGACTTGCCAAGTCAGGTATATTAACAGGTTCCCTGACCGACGGTGAGTTACGCTCCAATATGGACAGCATTCGCATTCGCGGCGCACGCACGCACAATCTGAAGAACATCAACCTGGATTTGCCCCGCCACCAATTGATCGTGATTACCGGCCTGTCCGGCTCCGGCAAATCCTCGCTGGCCTTCGACACCCTGTACGCGGAAGGGCAGCGCCGTTACGTGGAAAGCTTGTCCGCCTATGCGCGCCAGTTCCTGCAATTGATGGAAAAGCCGGACGTGGACCTGATCGAAGGTCTGTCGCCGGCGATCTCCATCGAACAGAAGGCCACCAGCCACAACCCGCGTTCCACCGTGGGCACCGTCACCGAAATCCACGACTACCTGCGCCTGCTGTACGCGCGCGTCGGCGAGCCGCACTGCCCGGAGCACGGCGTGCCGCTGTCCTCGCAAACTGTCAGTCAGATGGTGGACCATGTGCTGGCCTTGCCGGAGGAAAGCCGGGTGATGATCCTGGCCCCGGTCATTGTCGGCCGCAAGGGGGAGAATCTGGACTTGTTCGAAGACCTGCGCGCCCAGGGCTTCGTGCGGGTGCGGGTGGACGGCGAAGTGTTTGAACTCGACGCCGTACCCAAGCTGGACAAGAACAAGAAGCACACCATAGAAGTGGTGATAGACCGCCTGAAAGTGCGCGAGGACATGAAACAGCGGCTGGCGGAAAGCTTTGAAACCGCGCTGCGCCACGCCGAGGGCCGCGCCATCGCCGTGGAAATGGACAGCGCCAAGGAACACTGGTTTTCCGCCAAGTTCGCCTGCCCGGTGTGCTCCTACAGCCTGCCGGAGCTGGAGCCGCGGCTGTTCTCCTTCAACAACCCCATGGGCGCCTGCCCCAAGTGCGACGGCCTGGGCGAAATCACCTTCTTCGATCCGCGCCGCGTGGTGGCGCATCCGGAACTCAGCTTGGCCGCCGGCGCGATCAAGGGCTGGGACAAGCGCAACCAGTTCTATTTCCAGATGCTGATGGCGCTGGGCGAGCATTACGGTTTTTCTGTGGCCGAACTCGCCTTTGAAGACCTGCCGGAAAAAGTGCGCAACGTGGTGCTGCACGGCTCCGGCCGCGACAGCATCGAGTTCAGCTATATGTCGGAGAAGGGCACCAAATTCAGCCGTTCGCATCCGTTTGAGGGCATCATCCCCAATCTGGAGCGCCGCTACCGCGAAACCGACTCCTCCGCGGTGCGCGAAGAACTGGCCAAGTACCAGAACAACCAGCCCTGCCCGCACTGTCAGGGCTCGCGGCTGCGCCTGGAGGCGCGCCATGTCTTCGTCGGCGACAAGACGCTGTACGAGATCAACCAGATGCCGCTGAAGGACACCGCCGGCTTCTTCGCCCAACTGGCTTTCAGCGGCCAGAAACAGGCGGTGGCGGAGAAAATCGTCAAGGAAATCAGCGAGCGGGTGTCCTTCCTCAATAATGTGGGCCTGGACTACCTGAACCTGTCCCGTTCCGCGGACACCCTGTCCGGCGGCGAGGCGCAGCGCATCCGCCTGGCCAGCCAGATCGGCTCCGGCCTGACCGGGGTGATGTATGTGCTGGACGAGCCGTCCATCGGCCTGCATCAGCGCGACAACGACCGCCTGCTGGCCACCTTGATGCGGCTGCGCGATCTGGGCAATAGCGTGATCGTGGTCGAGCACGACGAAGACGCCATCCGCGCCGCGGACTACCTGGTGGACATGGGGCCGGGCGCCGGGGAGCACGGCGGCGAAGTGCTGGTGGCCGGCACCCCGGCGGAAGTGGCCGCCTGCGCCCATTCCGTTACCGGCGATTACTTGTCCGGCCGCCGCCGCATCGCGCTGGGCGGCGAGCGCCGCGAGGTGGATCCGGAGCGCATGCTGCGCCTGATCGGCGCCAGCGGCAACAACCTCAAGGACGTCACCCTGGACCTGCCCTTGGGCATGCTGGTGTGCATTACCGGCGTGTCCGGCTCCGGCAAGTCCACATTGATCAACGACACCCTGTACAAGATCACCGCGCGCGAACTCAACGGCGCCAGCGAAGAACCGGCGGCCTATCAGGACATCCAGGGCCTGAAGCAGCTGGACAAGGTGATCAACGTAGACCAGAGCCCGATCGGCCGCACCCCGCGCTCCAACCCGGCCACCTACACCGGCTTGTTCACCCCCATCCGCGAACTGTTCGCCGGCGTGCCGCTGTCGCGCGAGCGCGGCTACGGGCCGGGTCGCTTCTCCTTCAACGTCAAGGGCGGCCGCTGCGAGGCCTGCCAGGGCGACGGCGTGATCAAGGTGGAAATGCACTTCCTGCCGGATGTCTACGTGCCTTGCGACGTATGCCACGGCAAGCGCTACAACCGCGAAACCCTGGAAGTGCAATACAAGGGCAAGAGTATTCACGAAGTGCTGGAAATGACGGTGGAACAGGCGCTGGACTTCTTCAGCGTGGTGCCCACCGTGGCGCGCAAGCTGAAAACGCTGATGGACGTGGGCCTGGGCTATATCCGCCTGGGGCAGAGCGCCACCACCCTGTCCGGCGGCGAGGCCCAGCGCGTCAAGCTGGGACTGGAATTGTCCAAGCGCGACACCGGCCGCACTCTGTATATCCTGGACGAGCCCACCACCGGCCTGCATTTCCATGACATCGACCTGCTGTTGCAAGTGCTGCACCGCCTGCGCGAAAGCGGCAACACCGTCGTGGTGATCGAGCATAATCTGGACGTGGTCAAAACCGCAGACTGGCTGATAGATTTGGGGCCGGAAGGCGGCGCCGGCGGCGGCCAGATCATCGCCACCGGCACGCCGGAACAAGTGGCGGCCAATCCGGTCAGCCATACCGGGCGCTATTTGCAGCCTTTGTTGCAGCGCGAGCAAGGCTGATGGCAATCAAGTACAATGCGCGGATAGACAGCTTGCTGTTATAAAGAAATACCGGCGGCGGCAAGGGGCGAACAGCGTCGCCAGCCCAGCTGGACGGCGCGTCGCCCAAGGGCCATCGCATCAAAAACAATATGAGGAAGTCATGCTGACTTTAGGCAAGATCGATCACATCCACATTCGTGTGACTGACGTGCCCAAGGCCCTGAAATGGTATCAGCGCGTGCTGGCCATGGCCCCGGACCCGCGCTACAAGCACATGCGCGAAGGCCCGCACGGAGCGGTGATGTTGGCCAACGCCAACGGCGCGGTGCGCCTGGCGGTGAGCGAAGACAAGAGCGGGGCGGCCAATCATCAGGGCGATATCGCCTTTGTGGTGAGCGGCCAGGATTTTCTGGAGTGGATAGACCAGCTGGCCGGCGAGCGCGTCACCAATCGCGACGGCCAGACCATCGCCCGGGACTCCGTGCGCGACCATCGCTTTTTCTGCTCGCTGTCCTTCGTCGATCCCTTCGGCAATCCGTTCGAGATCGTCAGCTACGATCACACCTGGCTGGTGGGCAAGCTCAAGCTGAATGAACAGCTGGAGTGACAACCGTCATCCGCAACTAAAACCGCCGGTCTAGCGCCGGCGGTTTTTTATTGCTTATTTGTGTTCTTGCTGTGATTTTTTATGATGTTAATCATGTCTATATCGACGAGATTGCTCTCAATTATTATTAATTTTCTGTTAATTGTTACGAAATAGACTGTTGTATTTATCGCAGAAATTTTACTGGATATTGACTAGATACATTGACGGCATATGACATTGGTGGGCAAATTCTCGCAAATCGTAAATTTGTGTTGCCGCCATGGAACTTTCCGCATCTTTTCCCGAGCCTTCGTCTGAGGACTCCGATCAAGCGCTTTCAGCACGGCAGGATTTGGGCTTGCTGGGCCTGGTCCTGCTGGCCCAGTTCCACGGCGTAGCCGCCG
>NZ_JBMDJX010000014.1:0-138735 GCF_057809415.1 Chromobacterium sp. FG22
TAAACCCGTCAACACCTTTTGCGAGAAAAACCTCAACAAAAGCGGACCCCGCAGGCCAAACCCTTGATGCGGCAAGAAATATCCGAAAGGGGTATTTGCCGACACACCTCAACCGCCCCGCCGAACCATGAAAAACGGGCCGGCGCTTCGCCGGCCCGTTGCAGGATGCACGCAAATCTTCTAGTTTTTCACGCTCTCCGCCGGCTTCAGATAAGGCAGGAAGGCGTTGACGACTTCCGGATCGTCCGGCTTGGTGCGCGTGCCTATGCTGACCACCTTGCTGGCGCCGGGCAGGATCAGGTATTTGTGGAAGTTCCATACCGGAGCGTCGTCAGTGGCCTTGATCAAGGCTTTGAAGAACGGCTGCGCATCGGCGCCGCGCACATGCCCTTTTCCGGCCATCGGGAAGGTCACACCGTAATTGGCCTCGCAGAAGGCGCCGATCTCCTTATCGCTCTCCAGTTCCTGAAAGAAATCGTTGCTGGGAAAGCCAACCACCATCAGCCCCCTCTGCCCATAGGTCTGATACAGCGATTGCAGTTGCTTGAACTGCGGCGTGAAGCCGCAGTGGCTCGCGGTATTGACCACCAGCAACGGCCGGTCCGCGTACTGACATAGATTGATCTGACCGCCCATCAGACCCGGCACCGTGTAGTTCAATAAAGCCGGGCAAGCCGCCATCACCGCCTGACTGCAAAAAATCAGCATTGCGCCCCATCGTTTCATTCGCGTCTCCTCGCTGCGCCATACCTATATAGATGGCAGACAAAATAATAAGGCAATGCCTGAAGCATTGCCTTATCTATTGTCCTGAGCGCCGCGCGTCGGCGCCAGCTGTCATTCCTGCTGGCTGGCGATATCGGCCCGCACCTTGTCCATGTCCAGTTCGCGCAGCCCCTGGATCAGTTGTTCGAATTGCGCCGCCATCATCGCGCCGGCCTGGTTGAACACCATGATGCCGTCCTTGATGGCGATCAGCGTCGGAATGGAGCGGATATTGAAGTGAGCGGCCAGGTCGCGTTCGTCTTCGGTATTGATCTTGCCGAACACGATGTCGGCGTGTTTTTCCGACGCGGCTTCGAAAGTGGGGCCGAACATTTTGCACGGACCGCACCACGGCGCCCAGAAGTCGAGGATGACCAGGCCTTCCTCTTTCATATGGATGTTGAAGTTGTCGGCGTTGAGATTGATGTAAGCCATGGGGATGTCTTTCGCTGTCTGAAGCGCCCGCCAGCGGCGGGCTGTTGCAGCAAAGATAGGTACGCGGCCACGTCATTGCAAGGCTATCGCCTGGTTGAATTTATCAATCCGGGCGATAGCCTCCGCTGCCGCAAGGCTTAGCCGATGAAGGGCAGTGCCAGGTAGAGCTTGATTACGATGGCGTTGACGATGTCGATGAAGAAGGCGCCCACCATGGGCACCACCAGAAAGGCCAGATGCGAAGGGCCGAAGCGCTCGGTCACCGCCTGCATATTGGCGATGGCGGTGGGGGTGGCGCCCAGGCCGAAGCCGCAATGGCCGGCGGCCAGCACCGCCGCGTCGTAATTGCGGCCCATCACCCGGAAGGTGACGAAGATCGCGTACATCGCCATCGCCGCGGTTTGCGCCAGCAGCAGCACGAAGATGGGCAGCGCCAACGCCGCCAAATCCCACAAGCGCAGCGACATCAGCGCCAGGGCCAGAAACAGCGACAGGCTGACATTGCCGAGCACCGACACTTCGCGCTCGAAGATCTGATACCAACCCAAAGCCGCCAAGCCGTTGCTGATCAGCACGCCGACGAACAATACGCAGACGAAGGTGGGCAGTTCCAGCGGCGTGCCTTTGAGCAGGCCGCCGAGAAAGGTGCCGCCCAGCAAGCAGACGGCGATCAGCGCCAGGGTCTCGATGAAGGAGTGCGGCGTGATCAGACGCTGGGCGTCCGGTTGTTCGAAGGCCAGCGGCGGATCGTCGGCATTGTGCTCGGCGCCCGGGGTTTTGACTTTCTTGACCAGGAAGCGCGCCACCGGGCCGCCGATCAGGCCGCCCAGCACCAGGCCGAAGGTGGCGCAGGCCAGCGCCAGTTCCGAGGCCGAGGCCAATCCGTATTTGGAGGCGAAGGTGCCGCCCCAGGCGGCGCCGGTGCCGTGACCGCCGGACAAAGTGATGGAGCCGGCCAGCAAGCCCATCAATGGGTCCAGGCCCAGCAAGCTGGCCAAAGCGATGCCCAAGGTGTTCTGCACCAGCAGCAGGCCGACCACCACGGCCAGGAAGACGCCGACGGTCTTGCCGCCCTGTTTCAGGCTTTTCAAATTGGCGTTGAGGCCGATGGAAGCGAAGAAGGCCAGCATCAGCGGGGTTTGCAGCGAAGCGTCGAAGCGGACTTCGCTGCCGGTGACTTGGCGGAACAGCAGCAGCAAGGCGGCGATCAGCAAGCCGCCGACCACCGGCTCGGGGATGTTGTAGGTGCGCAGCGCGCCGACATGCGCCACCAGTTTGCGCCCGAGCAGCAAAACCAGCGACGCGGCCACCAGGGTGCCGTAGAAATCGAGTTGAATCATCGAGTCTCCTTATTGTGATGAGCGAAGGCGCGCATGATTCAGACTAGCAGCTGTCGGAATGTTGTCGCGCCATGCAATACGATAGGAAACCCGGCGATAAAGTTCGGCCTCTAATTAACCAGAACCTTATATAGAAGACTCAAACCGCTAGTCGCGGCGTATCTGCCAGCACTGATGGATGGCTCGGTTGCGGAAGTCTTCCGGCACCGATTGCGCGCTGATGTCGCGGATGACGTAATCCTCGGCCAGTCTCTCGTCCAGCTTGAAACTGCGCAGATTATTGGAGAAGTACAAGGTGCCGCCCGGCGCCAGCAGCGCCATCGCGTAGTCGATCAGCCAGACGTGATCGCGCTGCACGTCCAGGATGTCGCGCATTTTCTTGGAGTTGGAGAAGGTGGGCGGGTCCATCACGATCAGGTCGAACTGCTTGCCGCCGTCCACCGCCTCTTCCAGATACTGGAACACGTCGGCCCTCACCAGCTGATGCCGGGCCAGATCCAGGCCGTTGAGCTCGAAATTGCGGCGCGACCAATCCTGATAGGTATTGGACATGTCCACGGTTTCGGAACTGATCGCCCCGCCGCAGCCGGCGTAGACGGTGAAGCTGCCGGTATAGGCGAACAGATTGAGGAAACGCTTGCCGGCGGCCTCTTCCCTCACCCGCTTGCGGGTATTGCGGTGGTCCAAGAACAGGCCGGTGTCCAGGTAGGCGTCCAGATTGACGATGAAACGCTGGCCGAACTCATCGATGATGAAGTCGTCGCCCGACTGTCCCACTTTCTCGTACTGGCTGACGCCCTTTTGACGGCGGCGGTTCTTCAGCGTCACCGCGCCGGGCGCAAGGCCGGTGACCGCGCACAGGCTGTCCACCACCGCGTTGATCCAGTCGCGATAGGCCTCGTCCTCCATCTCCCAACCGGTGTCGTACTCCTGCAGATGGACGCGCTCGCCGTACAGGTCCACCGCGAACGGGAACTGCGGCACGTCCTTGTCGTAAACGCGCCAGGCGTCCAGCCCCTGGCGGCGCGCCCATTTGGCGTGGTGCTTGAAATTCTTGGCCAGGCGATTGGCGAATGGGCTGACGTCCAGCATGAGTCCTCGATATGGGCGATGGGCAAAACACAAAACAAACGCGCCGCTGACTGCAGGCGGCGCGTGAACGGATATCCAATTCTATTACAGCCGCGGCTATTCGGACGAATACATCTCGATCAGCTTGCTGTAGACCGGCTCCGGCAGATATTGGCGAATCACGCTTTCCCAGCCGCGCGGCCCCACCAGGCCTTTGACCATCGTCGACGACACCTCGGCGTATTCGCGCGGCGGCAGCAGGAAGATGGTGGTGATGTCCGGGTGCAAATCGGAGTTGATGTAGCGCATGGTGCGCTCGTACTCATAGTCGCTGGCGGTGCGGATGCCGCGGATGATGTAGTTGGCGCCTATGCTTTGCGCGTAATTGACCAGGAACTGGTTCTCGAACACATCCACCCGCAACTTGCTGAAGCCGCCGGTGACGGCGCGCAGCAAAGCCACTCGTTCCTCGACACTGAAGGTACAGTGTTTTTCCGGGTTCACTCCGACCGCTACGATCAATTCGTCAAACAGTTCCACCGCTTCGCGAATCATCCATAGGTGACCGTTGGTCACCGGGTCGAAGCTGCCCGCGTACACGGCTCGCTTCAATTCTCGTTTTCCTTTGACTGTGTGTGCCATGGCGAATGTATCGTGGTCGTTGGGGGCGGGTAAAGCAATTTTTGTGCATTGCGCAAAATGTTTCGCTTCCAGCTGGACTATCCGCAGCAGAATCTGTCCATTTTCCTCATTATCGACAAAGCGCGGCCAAAAAAAAGCGGGCCGCGCATGGCGGTCCCGCTGACAATAGGACAATACGCGCTCAGACGTTGATGTCTTCGGCGCGATGGCAGGCGATCATGCGCTGATCCAGCTCGCGCAATTCCGGCACCTCTTCCCCGCAACGCTGGTTCGCGTGCGGGCAGCGCTTGTGGAAGGCGCAGCCCGACGGCGGCTTCAAGGGGCTGGGCAGTTCGCCCTCGATCTTGATCTTGATGCGGCGCTGCTCAGGATGGATGGACGGCGTCGCCGACAACAAGGCCTGGGTGTAGGGGTGCAGCGGCCGTTCGTAAACGCGGTTCTTTTCCCCCACCTCCACCGCGCGCCCCAGGTACATCACCATCAGGTCGTCGGCCACATGCTCAACCACCGACAGATTGTGGGAGATGAACACATAGGCGGTCTTGAACTCGTCCTGCAAATCCATGAACAGATTGAGCACCTGGGCCTGGATGGACACGTCCAGCGCCGAGGTGGGCTCGTCCGCCACCACGATCTTGGGGTTCAGCATCATTGCGCGCGCGATGGCGATGCGCTGACGCTGGCCGCCGGAGAACATGTGCGGATAGCGGAAGAAGTGCTCCGGCCGCAGACCGACCCGCTGCATCATGCCGCGCACCTTGTCTTCGCGCTCCTTGGCGTTCAGCGAGGTGTTGATCAGCAGCGGCTCGGCCAGCTGGCTGCCGATTTTCTGACGCGGATTCAAGGACGCGTACGGGTTTTGGAACACCATCTGCACCTTGGTGCGCATGGCTTTCAAGTCGGCCTTGCCGGCCTGGGCCGCGTCCTTGCCGTCCAGCAGCAAAGAACCGGAGGTCGGCGCTTCGATCAGCGTCAGTTGCCGGGCCAGCGTGCTCTTGCCGCAGCCGGATTCGCCCACCACCGCCAGCGTCTTGCCGGCCTGCAGTTCGAAGGAGACGCCGTTGAGCGCCTTGACCTGCGCCGAGGGCTTGAGGAAGCCCTGGGACACGTCGTAATAGCGGGTCAGATCCCGCGCTTGCAATACGGTGCTCATTTCGCCTCCTTGTCCAGCAACGGGTAGTGGCAGCGCACGGCGCCGCCTTCCACCGGGGTCAGCCCCGGACGCTGGGTCCGGCAGTTGTCCTTGACATAGGGGCAACGCGGCGACAACAGGCAGCCGCTGGGACGGTCGTACTGCCCCGGTACGATGCCGGGCAAGGTGTTCAGCCGATGCGCGCCTTTGCTGTGCTCCGGAATCGACGACAGCAGCGCCTCGGTGTACGGGTGGGTCGGGTGATTGAACACGCCGGGCACCGCGCCCATCTCCGCCACCTGGCCGGCGTACATCACCGCCAGCCGGTGGGCCACCTCGGCCACCACCGCCAGATCGTGAGTGATCATGATCAGCGCCATGTTCTGGCTTTTCTGCAGACTGACCAGCAACTCCATGATCTGCGCCTGAATGGTCACGTCCAGCGCCGTGGTCGGCTCGTCGGCGATCAAGAGCTTGGGATTACAGGCGATGGCCATCGCGATCACCACGCGCTGGCTCATGCCGCCGGACAGCTGGTGCGGATAGGCGTTGAGCCGCGAGGCCGGCGCCGGAATCTCCACCAGTTCCATCAGTTCCAGCGCGCGCCGCTTCAGCGCGGCTCCGCGCAGGCCCTGATGCAGCTTCAGCACTTCCATGATCTGGTAACCGACGGTGTAGCTGGGGTTCAGCGAGGTCATCGGGTCCTGGAAGATCATCGCGATGTCCTTGCCGACGATCTTGCGGCGCTCGCGCGAGGAAATGGTCAGCAGGTTCTTGCCGTCGAAGCTCAGTTCGTCGGCCACGATGCGGCCCTGGCCTTCCAGCAGCCCCATCATCGCCATCATGGTCACCGACTTGCCGGAGCCGGATTCGCCGACGATGCCGACGATCTCGCCCTGATTGACCTCTAGGTCCAGCCCTTCCACCGCGCGGAAGGGATTTTTTTCCGAACCAAACTCCACCGAGAGGTTCTTGATTTGCAACAAACTCATGTCCATCCCCTCAAGCGGCGCGCTTCAGTTTCGGGTCCAGCGCGTCGCGCAGGCCGTCGCCCATCAAGTTGATGGCGAGCACCGACAGCAAAATGGTCAGGCCGGGCAGCGTCACCACCCACCAGGCGCTTTCAATGTAATCGCGGGCCGAGGCCAGCATGGTGCCCCACTCCGGGGTGGGCGGCTGCACGCCCAGGCCGAGGAAGCCCAGCGCGGCGATTTCCAGAATGGCCGAGGAAAAACTCATGGTCGCGTGCACGATCAAGGGGGCCATGCAGTTGGGCAGCACGGTGACGAACATCAGCCGCGGCAGGCCCGCGCCGGCCACGCGCGAGGCGGTGACGTAGTCGCGGTTCAGCTCGGTCATCGCCGACGCGCGGGTCAGGCGCACATAGGCGGGCAAGGACACGGTGGCGATGGCGATCATCGCGTTCATCAGCCCCGGTCCGAGAATGGCCATGATGGCCACCGCCAGCAACAGCGAGGGCAAGGCCATCATGATGTCCATCAGCCGCATGATCGCGCCGCCGAGGGCCTTGGGAAAGAAGGCGGCCAACAGGCCGAGCACCACGCCCGGCAGCAAGGCCATCAGCACCGAGCACAGGCCGATGAACAGCGACAGCCGCGCGCCGTGAATCAGCCGCGACAGGATGTCGCGCCCCAATTCGTCGGTGCCGAACAGGAACTGCGCCGAACCGCCGTCCACCCAGGCCGGCGGGGTCAGCAAATGATCGCGGTACTGCTCGATGGGGCTGTAGGGCGCCACCAGCGGCGCCAACAGCGCACAGGAGGTGACGATCAGCATGAAGATCAGGCCGGCCACCGCGCCCTTGTTGTGGGAAAAACCCTGCCAGAACTCCTTCAGCGGCGAGGGATAGGCCAGCGCCAGGTCCGGCCCGGCGTTGACTTGCGTAGTCTGAGTCATAAGTCCACCTACTGGCTGTTACTTGGCGTGACGGATGCGCGGATTGGCGATGCCGTACAGGATGTCGACGATGAAGTTGGTGACGATCACCAGCGTCGCCACCATCAGGATGCCGTTCTGCACCACCGGATAATCGCGGCGGCTGATGGCGTCGATCAGCCATTTGCCTATGCCCGGCCAGGAGAAGATGGTTTCGGTCAGCACCGCGCCGCCCATCAGCGTGCCCACTTGCAGGCCGATCACGGTCAACACCGGGATCAGCGCGTTGCGCAGGGTGTGGATGAAGATCACTCGCGCCGGCGACAGGCCCTTGGCGCGCGCGGTGCGCACATAGTCTTCGCGCAGCACTTCCAGCATCGACGAGCGCGTCATCCGCGCGATCACCGCCAGCGGAATGGTGCCCAGTACGATGGCGGGCAGAATCAGGTGCATCAGCGCGTTCTTGAAGGCGCCGGCGTTCACTTCCGGATCCGCGACCTCCGCCATCCAGGAGTCGATCAGCATGAAGCCGGTGTGCGGCGCGATGTCGAAGGTCAGGTCGACGCGGCCGGACACCGGGGTCCAGCCCAGCTTGACCGAGAAGAACATGATCAGGATCAGACCCCACCAGAAGATGGGCATGGAGAAGCCGGTCAGCGAGATGCCCATCACGCCGTGGTCGAACAGCGAGCCGCGCTTGATGGCGGCGATGACGCCGGCCAGCAGACCCAGCACGGTGGCGAAGATCAAGGCGGAGATCGCCAATTCCAGCGTGGCGGGGAACAGGGTTTTGAATTCGGTCCACACCCCGGTCTTGGTCACCAGGGACTCGCCCAGGTCGCCATGCAGCAGATTGACCACGTAGTCGAAATACTGAGCGTACAGCGGCTTGTCCAGACCCAGGCGATGCAAGGCTTCGGCGTGCATTTGCGGATCGAGCGCGCGCTCGCCCACCATCACCTCCACCGGATCGCCCGGAATCATGCGGATCAGGCCGAAGGTCAGCAGCGTGATGCCGAAGAAGGTTGGCACCAATAAACCCAACCTTCGCAGAATAAAGGAAAACATGAGGACTTCTCCCTTGCGCCGGCCCCGCTGGGCGACTGGGCGCAATACTCAAATGAGACCCAGAGCGACGACGCCTTGCATGGCAAACGGCGAACGACGGCTCTATTGCGTTTTGGGGAGACGTTACCGGAATCGGACGGAGAAGAAGCAAGGAAAACAGCAAGAAGAGCGCCGAAGCGATGGCATGCAACTGAACCACCCACCCACATCAGCTGCGCCACCGCTACGGCAAGTGCAAGATAGCACCCCTCGCCGCAGACGAGCTTGACCCAGGTCAAGCCGGACGCACAGCCTCTCCACGCTGTGACTGACTACCCTCTGAAAACCACCCAGTAGACGTTCCGCCGCCATCGGGCCCGCCGCCTCTGCGTGCGACTGGAAACCCAAGGCTTGTAGTGGCCAATAGCGCTCCGCTTCAGCGTCGGTCCCGGCCGCAACGCGGACAGGCCGGCATCAGCAGCGCCATTCGCCGAACTTAGCCAAAACATCGGGGGCCAGGCCCCCGATGTCGCCGTGTTTTTATTATTTCAGGCTTACTTGACGCTGACGCCGTAGAAGGAGTTCAGGCCGAAGGGGCTGACCTTGAAGCCCTGCACCGATTTCAGCATCGGCTGATTGACGGTGGAGTGGGCGATGGTGGTCATCGGCACTTGCTGTTTGACGATTTCCTGAGCCTTCATGTACAGCTTGGTGCGCTCGGCCACGTTGGCGGTGCGCTTGCCCTTCTGGATCAGGTCTTCAAACGGCTTGTAGCACCACTTGGAGAAGTTGTTGCCGTTCATCGCGTCGCAGCCGAACAGCACGCCCAGCCAGTTGTCCGGATCGCCGTTGTCGCCGGTCCAGCCGATCAACATGGTGTCATGCTCGCCGGCCTTGGCGCGCTTGATGTACTCGCCCCATTCGTAGGAAGTGATCTTGGCCTTGACGCCGATCTTGGCCCAGTCCGACTGCACCATTTCCGCCATCAGTTTGGCGTTGGGGTTGTACGGACGCTGTACCGGCATCGCCCACAAGCTCAATTCAAAGCCGTTGGGGTAGCCGGCCTTGGCCAGCAGCGCCTTGGCCTTGGCCACATCGTAAGGCGCGTCTTTCAGGCTCTTGTTGTAGGACCACTGGGTCGGCGGCATCGGATTGGTGGCCGGCTGGCCGGCGCCCTGGTACACCGCGTCGATGATGGCTTTCTTATTGATCGCCATGTCCAGCGCCTGACGCACTTCCAGCTTTTCCAGCGGCTTGTGCTTGACGTTGTAAGCCAGGTAGCCCAGGTTGAAGCCCGGCTGCGCGGTCACCGACAGCTTGGAATCGGCCTTCATCGCGGCCAGATCGGTCGGACGCGGGTTGACGGTGATCTGGCACTCGCCGGCTTTCAGCTTCTGGTAGCGCACGGAAGCGTCGGTGGTGATGGCGAACACCAGATTGTCCACTTTCGGGCCGTCGGCCTTGTTCCAGTATTCCTTGTTGGCGGCGAAGCGGATCTGCGCGTCTTTCTGGTAACGCTTGAAGATGAACGGGCCGGTGCCCACCGGCTGCTGATTGATCAGCTGCGGCTTGCCGGCCTTGAGCAGCTTGTCCGCGTACTCGGCGGACTGCACCGAGGCGAAGCTCATCGCCAGGTTCTGCAGGAAGGCCGCGTCCAGGCTCTTCAGAGTGAACTTGACGGTATTGGCGTCAATTTTCTCGACCTTGACGATATTGGTGTCCAGGCCCATATCGGTGAAATACGGGAATTCGGTCGGATAGGCTTTGCGGAACGGATGGTTTTTGTCGACCATGCGGCTGAAGGTGAACACCACATCGTCGGCGTTGAATTCGCGGGTCGGCTTGAAGTAGTCGGTGGTCTGGAACTTCACGCCCTTGCGCAGATGGAAGGTGTAGCTCAGGCCGTCGGCGGCCACATCCCATTTCTCTGCCAGCGCCGGCACCACCTTGGTGCCGCCGCGTTGGAACTGCACCAGGCGGTTGAACACGGTTTCGGCGGAAGCGTCGAAATCGGTGCCGGTAGTGTATTGACCAGGGTCGAAACCCGCCGGGCTGCCTTCGGAGCAGTACACCAGGGTGCCGGCGGCCTGGGCGGCCATCGCGGTCCCGGCGATCAGGCCGGCTGCCAACAGCGCTTTCTTGACAGTTTGCATCTTTATTTCCTTTCCCTTGTACAGACTCATCGGTCTTTCTTGTCAGCGGGATCCAAGCCCGCCATGGGGGGATACATTATGCAGAGAGGACGCTTTTGACAAGCGTCCTCTGCTTTTTTCTGCCAAGGGCCCTTCGCGCTAGGACTATTTTTTCCGGCTTATCAGATTTTCCTCAGCACAACGCTGCCCACCGAATAGCCCGCGCCAAAAGATGAAATGACGCCGACATCCCCGCTCCGCAGGTCATCCGAATGCAGATGGAATGCAATCACGGAGCCGGCGGAACTGGTGTTGGCGTAACGGTCCAGAATCACCGGCGCCTCTTGATCGCCGGCCTCTCGGCCCAGCACGCGCCGGGAGATCAGCTGATTCATCGCCAGATTGGCCTGGTGCAGCCAGAAGCGCGCCACCTCGGCCGGCGCGATGCCCAGGCCTTCCAGATGCGCGGCGATATGATCGCCCACCATCGGGCAGACTTCCTTGAACACCTTGCGGCCTTGCTGCACAAAAAGCTTGTCCGGCTGGCCTATCCCCGCCTCGTCGCAACGATTGAGGAAGCCGAAGTTGTTGCGGATATTATTGGAGAACACCGTGGCCAGCTTGCTGCCCAGCACCTCGTAACGCTGCGCCGAGCTCGCCGCCTCGGCGCGCTCCAGCACCACCGCGGTGCAAGCGTCGCCAAAGATGAAGTGGCTGTCGCGGTCGCGGAAGTTCAAATGGGCGGAACAGATTTCCGGATTCACCATCAGCACCGCGCGCGCCTGGCCGCAAGCGACGGCGTTGACCGCGGTCTGAATGCCGAAGGTGGCGGACGAGCAGGCCACGTTCATATCGAAGGCGTAGCCCTGGATGCCGAGCGCCTGCTGCACTTCGATGGACACCGCCGGGTACGGACGCTGCATATTGGAGCAGGCGACGATGACCATGTCGATGTCCGCGGCGCTGCGGCCGGCGCGTTCCAGCGCCTGGCGCGCCGCGGCCACCGCCATCTCCGCCTGCACCGACAACTCGTCGTTGCCGCGTTCCGGCAAACGCGGCGCCATTCTGGCCGGATCCAGCACCCCGCTCTTGTCCATCAGGAAACGTTGCTTGATGCCGGAGGCCTTCTCGATGAATTCGGAACTGGACTCGGCCAGCGCTTCCATTTCTCCGGCGGCGATCCGGTCCGCGTGCTGCTGATTGTGAGCGTGTACAAAGGCATTGAAAGCCGCGACCAGTTCCTGGTTGCTGACCGCGTGCGGCGGCGTGAACAAGCCGGTTCCGCTAATGACGACCTTGTGCATGAATTGTCCTTTTAGCCCCCCGTGACCCGGGTAAGTGTAGATTTTTGTTGCGGCGACGACAGTCCTCGCTGCGCCGCCCGAGCGGAAATGCCCGCCCCGTTTCGGCCCGTCCGCGGACGATCCTTATCCGTCGCCGGATTCTACACCAAGCCCTTCATCTGAAAGTAATAAAACCGCAAACGCCGCCGCGGCGCGGCTCGCGGCCCTTCCCGCCCCTGCGCGGCCGGCTCGCGCCGCCCTGCCGACGCCCGATTCCGGCCTGCGGCCTGCCGCGGATCCCGTAGGCAAAACTACCCCTCGAACTAAAAACCGAGTAAAATGATCGGCTTTGCGCAGCCGCATCCTCTTGCCTCCGCCGATAATAGTTGACTAAAACAGTCGGATATTAGGTATAATCGTCTGCATCAGGAATTCATCCTCCTCCAAATACCCACTCTTGGAGACCAGAGACATGCGTTTAACCACTAAAGGGCGTTTTGCCGTCACCGCGATGCTGGATCTGGCATTGCGCGAGAGCGGCGGCCCGGTCACGCTGGCCGGCATCAGCGAGCGTCAAGGCATCTCGCTCTCCTACCTGGAACAACTCTTCGGCAAGCTGCGGCGCGCCGAACTGGTGGACAGCGTGCGCGGCCCCGGCGGCGGCTACACCCTGGCCAAGACCCCGATCGACATCTCCGTGGCCGACATCATCACCGCCGTGGACGAGCCGGTGGACGCCACCCAGTGCGGCGGCCGCGAGAACTGTCGCGGCAATCAGCGCTGCATGACCCACGATTTGTGGACCAATCTGAACGTCACCATTTTCGACTACCTGTCCAAGGTCAGCCTCGCCAGCCTGGTTGAGCAGCAAAAGACCAAGGAAAACACTGTATTGCAGGATAAGCGCGAATGCAGCGTGGTTCACGCTTCTGCCGCCTCCGGCGCCCTGTGAGGCGCGGACCCATCTTCTGTGGAGAGAATATAAATGAGCCAGCTCAAGCATCCGATCTACCTCGACTACTCGGCCACCACGCCGGTAGACCCGCGCGTTGCCGACAAGATGATTCCCTATCTTTACGAAAAGTTCGGCAACCCGGCCTCCCGCAGCCACAGCTTCGGCTGGGACGCGGAGGAAGCGGTGGAGAACGCGCGCGCTGAAGTGGCCAAGCTGATCAACGCCGACTCCAAGGAAATCGTCTGGACCTCCGGCGCCACCGAGTCCGACAACCTGGCGATCAAGGGCGCCGCCCACTTCTACAAGAGCAAGGGCAAGCACCTGATCACCGTCAAGACCGAACACAAGGCGGTGCTGGACACCATGCGCGAGCTGGAACGCCAGGGCTTTGAAGTGACCTATCTGGGCGTGCAGGACAACGGCCTGCTGGACATTGAAGAATTCAAGGCCGCCATCCGCCCGGACACCATCGTCGCCTCGGTGATGTTCGTCAACAATGAAATCGGCGTGGTGCAGGACATCGAACAGCTGGGCGAAATCTGCCGCGCCAAGGGCGTGATCTTCCATGTCGACGCCACCCAGGCCCCGGGCAAGGTGATCATCGACATGGAAAAGCAGAAAGTGGACCTGCTCAGCCTGTCCGCCCACAAAGTGTACGGCCCCAAAGGCATCGGCGCCCTGTACGTGCGCCGCAAGCCGCGCGTGCGCCTGGAAGCGCAGATGCACGGCGGCGGCCATGAGCGCGGCTTCCGCTCCGGCACCCTGGCCACCCACCAGATCGTGGGCATGGGCGAAGCCTTCCGCATCGCCCGCGAAGAGATGGACAGCGAGCGCGAACGCATCCGCATGCTGCGCGACCGCCTGTGGAACGGCATCAAGAACATGGAAGAGGTCTACATCAACGGCGACATCGACCAACGCGTGCCGCACAACCTCAATGTCAGCTTCAACTTCGTCGAAGGCGAAAGCCTGATCATGGCGATCAAGGAGCTGGCCGTATCCAGCGGTTCGGCTTGTACCTCGGCTTCGCTGGAGCCGTCCTACGTGCTGCGCGCGCTGGGCCGCAACGACGAAATGGCCCACAGCTCGATCCGCTTCACGCTGGGCCGCTTCACCACCGAGGAGGAAATCGACTTCGCGGTGAATCTGCTAAACCAAAAGATCGGCAAGCTGCGCGAACTGTCCCCCTTGTGGGAAATGTTCAAAGACGGCGTGGATCTGAATTCGGTTCAATGGGCCGCCCACTAAGGGCGACAGCAATATCCAGCGCCGAGCCGGCCAGGCCGGAGCGGCGCTGAAGGAGACAATCATGGCATACAGCGACAAGGTAATGGATCACTACGAAAACCCGCGCAACGTGGGCTCTTTCGAAAAAGGCGACGACAGCGTGGGCACCGGCATGGTGGGCGCGCCGGCCTGTGGCGACGTGATGAAGCTGCAAATCAAGGTGGGCGAGGACGGCGTGATTCAGGACGCCAAGTTCAAGACTTACGGCTGCGGCTCCGCCATCGCCTCCTCCTCGCTGGTGACCGAATGGGTCAAGGGCAAATCGCTGGACGAGGCGCTGGATATCAAGAACACCGCCATCGCCGAAGAACTGGCCTTGCCGCCGGTGAAGATTCACTGCTCCATCCTGGCCGAAGACGCGATCAAAGCCGCGGTCAACGACTACAAGCAAAAGCACGGCAAATAATCAGCGGGGACACATCATGGCTATCACCCTTTCCGAACGCGCCGCCGCTCACGTCAGCGCCTTCATCGCCAAACGCGGCAAGGGCTTGGGCATCCGTCTGGGCGTCAAGACCTCCGGCTGCTCCGGCATGGCCTACAAGCTGGAGTTCGTCGACGCGGCCAGCGACGAAGACGTGACCTTTGAAAGCCATGGCGTCACCGTGTTCACCGATGCCAAGAGCCTGGCCTATCTCGACGGCACCGAGTTGGATTACGCCAAGGAAGGCTTGAACGAGGGGTTTCAGTTCAACAACCCCAACGTCAAAAACGAGTGCGGCTGCGGCGAAAGCTTCAACGTCTGACCCCGGCAGGCGGGCACGCTTCGGCGCCGCCCGCCCGTCGTCCAACTGTACGCTAGGTTTTCCGGCCCCGTCCCTATGAGCACCGATTTCAGCCAAGACTTCTTCTCCCTGTTCAATCTGCCGCGCCGTTTCGCCATCGACGGCCAAGCGCTGGAGCACGCCTGGCGCACCGCCGCGGCCCAGGTCCATCCCGACCGCTACGCCAGCAGCTCCGACGCCGAAAAACGCAGCGCGCTGATGCAGGCCACCCGGGTCAACGAAGCCTACCAAACGCTGAAGTCGCCGCTGAACCGCGCCCGCTACCTGCTGACGCTCGCCGGCGTGGACACCCAGGAAGACACCAACACTCAGATGCCGGCCGCCTTCCTGATGGCGCAGATGGAATGGCGCGAAAACATCGAAGAAGCCCGCGCCGGCGGCGAACTCGAACGCCTAGAAGCCTTGTCGCGCCAGTTGCGGGACGAGAGCCGCGCGCATCAGGCCGAGCTGGAGGTGGCGCTGGACCAGCGCGCCGACTTGGACGCCGCCGCGCTTCTAGTGAGAAAATTGCGGTTTTTGGAAAAACTGGACCAGGAAATCGGCGATGCCATCGAGGCGCTGCTTGACTGAGCCCTCGGCCGCCGGCCCTTCCCCGTCGTGGGGATCGCGCTCCGGCCCGTCCTCTCCATCCGCCTCCGCCGCAGCAGGCGGCTTACCTCGAACTGATTTGAACTGAATATGGCCTTACTGCAAATCGCCGAACCCGGCCTCTCCGCCGCCCCTCACCAACACCGCTTGGCGATCGGCATCGATCTGGGCACCACCAATTCCCTGGTGGCCTCGGTGCGCAGCGGATCCGCCGCCGTCCTCAAGGACGAGCACGGCCGCAGCCTGCTGCCCTCGGTGGTGCGCTACGCCGAAGAAGGCGGCGTCAGCGTGGGCTACGACGCCCAGAAAGAGCAGAACAAGGACCCGCACAACACCATCGTCTCGGTGAAGCGCTTCATGGGCCGCGGCCTGGCCGATCTGCCGGACGTCCGCAACCTGCCCTATCGCTTCGTCGACGCGCCCGGCATGCTGCAACTGGTGACCCGCGGCGGCATCAAAAGCCCGGTGGAAATCTCCGCCGACATTCTGCGCACCCTGAAACAGCGCGCCGAAGCCAGCCTGGGCGGCGATCTGACCGGCGCGGTCATCACCGTGCCGGCCTATTTCGACGACGCCCAGCGTCAGGCCACCAAGGACGCCGCGCGTCTGGCCGGCCTGAACGTGCTGCGCCTGCTGAACGAACCCACCGCCGCCGCCATCGCCTACGGGCTGGACAACGGCAGCGAAGGCATATACGTCGTCTACGATCTGGGCGGCGGCACCTTCGACGTCTCCATTCTCAAACTCAGCCGCGGCGTGTTCGAAGTGCTGGCCACCAGCGGCGACTCCGCGCTGGGCGGCGACGACTTCGACCATCGCGTCTACTGCTGGATGCTGGAACAAGCCGGCCTGTCCGGGCTAGGCGCCCAGGATACCCGCTTACTGCTGACCCGCGCCCGCGAGGCCAAGGAAGCGCTGACCGAGCACGCGGAGACTCAGATCACCGCGCTGCTGTCCGACGGCCAGGCCCTGAACCTGACGCTGGACCAGGACACCTTCCGCGGCATCACCAAGAACCTGGTGGACAAGACCCTGCTGCCGGTGCGCAAGGCGCTGCGCGACGCCGGCGTCGCCGCGGACGAGGTCCATGGCGTGGTGATGGTGGGCGGCGCCACCCGCATGCCCCAGGTGCAAAAAGCCGTCGGCGATTTCTTCCGCCAGGAGCCGCTGACCAATCTGGACCCGGACAAGGTCGTCGCCTTGGGCGCGGCGATCCAGGCCAATGTGCTGGCCGGCAACAAGGGCGACGACGAGTGGCTGCTGCTGGACGTGATCCCGCTGTCGCTGGGCATCGAGACCATGGGCGGCCTGACCGAGAAGATCATTCCGCGCAACAGCACCATCCCTGTGGCCCGCGCTCAGGACTTCACCACCTTCAAGGACGGCCAGACCGCGATGTCCATCCACGTGCTGCAAGGCGAGCGCGAGCTGGTGGCCGATTGCCGTTCGCTGGCCAAGTTCACCCTGAGCGGCATCCCGCCGATGGTGGCCGGCGCGGCGCGCATCCGCATCACCTTCCAGGTGGACGCCGACGGCCTGCTGGAAGTGTCCGCCCGCGAACAGACCAGCGGCGTGGAAGCGCGCATCGAGGTCAAGCCCTCCTACGGTCTGAGCGACGAGGAAATCAGCCGCATGCTGACCGAGTCCATGACCCATGTGCATGAAGACATCGAGGCGCGCAAGCTGCGCGAAGCCGTCGTCGACGCCACCAGCCTCAGCGAGGCCTGTCGCGTTGCGCTCGCCAGCGACGGCGATCTGCTGGACGCCGACGAACGCGCCGCGGTGGAAGAGGCGCTGGCCGCCGTGGACGCCGCCATCGCCGCCGCTCAAATCGCGCGCGAGGTCAACGAGGCCTCCGGCCGCCTCAACCGCGCCACCGAAGAATTCGCCTCGCGCCGCATGGATCGCAATATCCGACGCGCGCTCAAAGGCCACAACATTTCCGATTTGTAAGGATCCGCCATGCCGCGAATCATTGTATTGCCCCACGCCGACCTCTGCCCGGAAGGCCTGGTCATCGACAACGCCGAACCCGGCCAGAACATCTGCCAGGTCCTGCTGGATCACGATATCGAGATCGAGCACGCTTGCGAGATGTCCTGTGCCTGCACAACCTGCCATTGCATCGTCCGCGAAGGCGGCGACTCCCTGAACGAAGCCGACGAGCTGGAAGAAGACCTGCTGGACAAGGCCTGGGGACTGGAAGCCCAGTCCCGGCTGTCCTGCCAGGCCATTGTCGCCGATGAGGATTTGGTGATAGACATTCCCCGGTACACCATCAACCACGCCCGCGAACACCATTGAGTTTTCCTTCTCAAGCGCACTGCCTTTGTCGCCGCCGCCTTGCCGTGCCATAGCACTGTCTGCGGCTTGGCTTCGCGGCATCGCCGCTTGATAAGAAAAATCAAACTCAAGAACCGCAAATCAGGCTCAGGAGAGACACAAGATGAAATGGACCGACGTGCTGGACATCGCCATCGAACTGGCGGAAACCCATCCGGAAGTCGACCCCAAGACCGTGCGCTTCGTTGATCTGCACAACTGGGTCGTCGAGCTGCCGGATTTTGACGACGACCACAGCCGCGGCGGCGAACGCGTGCTGGAGGCGATCCAGCAAGCCTGGATCGACGAGGTGGAATAAGCCTCCCCGCCCCCCCGTTTTAGCAAGGCCGCGTCGCAGGATGCGGCCTTTTTGCCGTCTTGGGCCCAAAACCCGCCGTCTCCGCATAGGAAAAGACGGGCCGATGGCGGTATCATCGGACAAAGGCTGCGACAGCCCGCCGGCAGCCTCCTCTTTCGAAACGGAGCTCCCTGATGTTCACCCTCATCATCGGCAATAAAAACTACTCCTCCTGGTCCCTGCGCCCCTGGCTGGTGCTGAAAATGCTGGACGAGCCGTTTGAAGAGCAGCAGATCGATCTCTATCTGTCCGACACCAAGGCCCGCATCCTGGCCGCCAACCCGGCCGGCAAGGTGCCGGTGCTGATAGACCGCAAGCTGCGGATCTGGGATTCGCTGGCCATCTGCGAATACCTGGCCGAATGCTTTCCCGCCGCCAAGCTGTGGCCGGACGACGCGGGGCTGCGCGCGGTCGCCCGCTCCATCGTCGCCGAGATCCACTCCGGCTTCTCCGCGCTGCGCGAACACCTGGCGATGAATCTGACGCTGCGCCACATCAATTATCAGAGCACGCCGGCGGTGGAGTTCGACATCGCCCGCATCATCTCGCTGTGGGAAGAGCATCTGCCGCGCCACCAGGCCAACGGCGAATTCATCTTCGGCGGCTTCAGCATCGCCGACGCCTTCTTCGCGCCCATCGCCACCCGCTTCCACACTTATAACGTCAAATTGCCGGAGCAATCGCAGGCTTACGTCGATCGTCTGCTGGCTTTGCCGGCGATGCGGGAGTGGTATGAGGCCGCCCAGGCGGAAGGTCAGCGCGCTTCATAGCGGATAATGTCGCAATTAGAGTGGAAGGACGCGCCATAACTCATTAGAATGGCGCGTTTTTTTATCATTTTTACGCGTAGAAGGATAGTTTCATGACCACCCCGTTCATCATCGGCGTTGCAGGCGGCAGCGGCAGCGGTAAAACCACGGTGACCAATCAAGTGCTGGAAACCATTGGCTCCGAGATGGCGGCAGTGATCATTCAAGACTATTACTACCGCGATCAGAGCCATCTGACCTTCGAACAGCGGCTGGCCACCAACTACGACCACCCGCAAGCCTTCGATTGGCCGCTGCTGATCGAGCACATCGACGATCTGCGCAACGGCCGCGCCATCGAAATGCCGGTCTACGACTTCGCCAACCACACCCGCGCCGAGGAAACCATCACCGTGCAGCCGGCGCCGGTCATCGTCATCGAAGGCCTGTTCCCGCTGTACGACGCCGCGCTGCGCGACATGATGTCCTTGAAGATCTTCGTCGACACCGATTCCGACGTGCGCTTCATCCGTCGTCTCAAGCGCGACATCACCGAACGCGGCCGCACCACCGACAGCGTGATCGAACAATACCTGACCACGGTGCGCCCGATGCACAACCAGTTCATCGAGCCCACCAAGCGCTTCGCCGACGTGATCCTGCCGCACGGCGCCAATGATCCGGCGGTGGACATCATCACCACCAAGGTGGCCAGCCTGATGGTGCACAACTGATTTACCCGGCGGCGTCCGCGCCGCCGTCTTCCGCCCGCTTAGCGGGCCCCAAGCACAGGAGCACTCCATGCACACGATCAAACCGCGCAATCCGCACGCTTGCGCGCCCATCATGAAAAAAGGCGGCGCCCACGGACAAAGCCGCTCCGGACAGCGCCAGGCCGGACGCCAGGCCATGCTGGCCGAACTGGATCTGGATTGGGATCTGGATTGGAACGAAGCGGACGCCTATCCGCCGCAGCCGCAAGCCGCTGCCGACGACGAGCCGGCGGTTTTTGGCGACGTGAATAACAAAGAGCCGCGCAATGCGCGGCTCTTTGTTATTCACGGGGCCCAGCCGGCGTTTAAACGTCGGACTTCAACTGCAGCAAATCCCAGCGATTACCGTACAAGTCCTCGAACACCACCACGGTGCCGTATTCCTCCTCGCGCGGCTGCTCGCTGAAGCTCACGCCCGCCGCCGCCATGCGGCGGTAATCGCGCCAGAAATCGTCGGTATGCAGGAAGAAACCCACGCGGCCGCCGGTCTGGCCGCCCACCGCCGCCTGCTGCCGCGCATTGCTCGCCTTGGCCAGCAGCAGCGCGCACTCGCTCGCTCCCGGCGGCGCCACGCGCACCCAGCGCTTGTCCTCGCCCTGGCGTTCATCCTCCAGCAAGACAAAGCCCAGCTTGTCCACATACCAGGCGATGGCTTCATCGTAATCCGTCACCACCAGGGCGACCGAACCCAAAAACTGTTTCATATCACGCTCCAAACAAAAACGGCGCCCCCGAGGACGCCGTGACGCGTTAGCCGCTCAAGCCCCAAGGGGCCAAGCCGACAGCGCTTACTTGCCGATATGCGGCGCCAGCGTATGCAGCAGCTGCGCCAGCACTTTCGGGTTGGCGGCGACGATGTCGCCGGACTCCAGCCAGCCTTGTTCGCCGGACAAATCGGTGACGATGCCGCCCGCTTCCTGCACGATCAGGCTGCCCGCGGCGATGTCCCAAGGCTTGAGGTTCAGCTCCCAGAAACCTTCCACGCGGCCGCAAGCGACATTGCACAGGTCCAGCGAGGCCGCGCCTTCGCGGCGCACGCCGGCGGTCTTGGCCAGCACATCCTTGAGCATGCCCAGGTATTGGTCGATATAGCTTTGGTCGGACACCGGGAAGCCGGTGGCGATCACACATTCATTCATCATGAAGCGTTTGGACACGCGGATGCGGCGATCGTTGAGGAAGGCGCCGACGCCGCGCGAGGCGGTGAACAGATCGTTGCGGTTGGGGTCGAAGACCACGGCTTGCTGCACCTGGCCCTTATGCGCCAGCGCGATGGAGATCGCGTACTGCGGGTGGCCGTGCAGGAAGTTGGTAGTGCCGTCGATCGGATCGATGATCCACTCGTATTCCGACGAACCGATGCCTTTCGCGCCGGACTCTTCTGCTAGAATCGCGTGCTTGGGATAAGCTTCCAGAATGGAAGCGATGATGGACTCTTCCGCGGCGCGGTCCACTTCGGTCACGAAGTCATTGTGTTTCTTGCGCTCTACGCGCACCGCGTCGAGATTCAGCGACGCGCGCTGGATGACACTGCCGGCGCGGCGAGCGGCTTTCACCGCGACATTGAGCATCGGATGCATTGACGGCCTCTACACTTTCAACCATGACAGACGTCCGCCACATGACGCGACGTCTGCTAGTAACAATCTGGGTTAAGGAACAAGAAAAACCCGGCGCAATCGGGCAAGGCGACACGCCTGCCCAATCCGGCAAACGCTGGCCTTGCGCGCAAAACGGCGCGCGGGCTTTTCGATAAGCCGGCTATTTTAATGTGAAACTGCTGATGAATAAACCCCAAGTACCTGATTTTCTGAAAAACATTCGCATCGTGTTGGCCCGCCCCAACCATCCGGGCAATATCGGCTCCGCCGCCCGGGCGATGAAAACCATGGGCCTGAGCCGGCTGTATCTGGTTGAACCCAAAGTGTTTCCCAGCGACGAGGCCAATACGCTGGCCTCCGGCGCGGTGGATCTTCTGGAGCAGGCCACCGTGGTGTCCAGCCTGGCCGAGGCCTTGCAAGACGTCACCATCGCCTGCGCGCTGACCAGCCGCCGTCGCGAGCTGACCACCCCGCTGTCCACCCCGCGCCAGACCACGCCGGAACTGGTGGCGCGCGCCCGCGCCGGCGAACAGGTGGCCCTGGTGTTCGGCAACGAGACCTTCGGCCTGTCCATTGAAGAAGTCGAACAATGCAACCGCCTGGTGACCATCCCCGGCAACCCGGACTACTTCTCGCTGAATCTGGCGATGGCGGTGCAGGTGATGACTTACGAACTGTTCAGCCACACCGGCGTGGACGTCGACTATCTGCGCGCCGACAGCGACGCGGCGGCGCTGGGCGAGGTGGAGGGCTTCTGCGGCCACCTGGAACAGACCATGGACAAGATAGGCTATTTCCGCCGCCGCAACAGCGAACGGATGATGCGCCGGATGCGCACCCTGTTCAACCGCGCCGGCCTGCTGCGCGAGGAAATCGACATCCTGCGCGGCTTCCTCAAACAGGTGCAGCGCGCCGCCGACGGCGAAGTCCGCCGCGACGCGCCCGGACAGGATGGCGAATAAGCCGCTATTCACCCTGCCCTACGCGCACCCGGCGGTGCGCGATCTGGCTTTTCTGCTCTCCGCGCCCTCTCCCTGGCGCAGCGGCGCGGACATCCCGCCGCAGCGGCTGCTGGGGGCCGACGGCCCGGCCTTGCTGCAAACGCTGGACGCCGATCCTGCCGAACTTCAGCACTGGCTGGCGCGCCAGCCCACCCGCCGTCTGGGCCATTACGCGGAACGGCTGCTGTCCTTCTGGTTCCGGCTGGCGCCGCACATCGAACTGGTGGCCAGCAATCTGCCGGTGCGCGCGCCGGACGGCCGCACCGTCGGCGAGTTCGACTTCCTGCTGCGCCTAGACGGCCAACCGCTGCATCTGGAAGCCGCCAGCAAGTTCTATCTGCAACTGGGCCGCAGCGCGGACACCTTGACCGGCCCCAGCCTGCGCGACGCCTGGGCGCTGAAAGCCCATAAACTGCAAACCCAGCTGCGCCTGTCCCGCCACCCGGCGGCGCAAGCGACGCTGCCGGCGGGCTTTGAGGGCTGCGCGGTCGGCGCCCGGCTCAGCGGCTGGCTGTTCCACGCCCGCGACACCGCGCCGGAAGCGCCGCCCGGCGCCCAGCCGCTGTACGGGCAATACTGGCCGCTGCGCGGCGACTGGCCGGCGTTGAATGCGGATTCGCGCTGGGCCTGGCTGCCCAGGCTCAGTTGGCTGGCGCCGGCGCGCCGCTCGCGGGAACACACCGCCGACGCGGCGGAACTGCGCGCGCGCCTGGAACAGGCCGAGGCGCCGCAGCTGCTGGCCGAACTGCAGCCCGGCCCCGACGGCGACTGGCATGAAGTGGCCCGCGGCTTCGCCGTGCCGCCGGGCTGGCCTCAGGAAGCGCCGCTGTCGCGGCTGCTGCTGCAAATCGCGGACTGCGCGCCGGCCCCATGAAAAAAGGCAAGCCCGAGGGCTTGCCTTGCGTTTTCCATCTGTCCGCCCGCGCGGCGGAATCAATGTCCGTTGGCGTGAGCGCAGCCGGAAATCAGCGCCTTCAATTCGTCCACCATCACCAGTTGGATGTGCTTGTGATCGACGGTGATCCAGCCTTGCTGCTGGAACTTGGACAGCGTGCGGCTGACGGTTTCCAGCTTCAGGCCGAGGAAGCTGCCGATTTCCTCGCGGCTCATGCGCAGGATGAAGTCGTTGGCGGCGAAGCCGCGGGTGGACAGACGCTGCGACAGATTGAGCAGGAAGGCGGCCAGGCGCTCTTCCGCCTTCATGTTGCCCAATAACAACATTACATTCTGATCGCGAACGATCTCGCGGCTCATCAGACGGTAGAAATGGTGCTGCAGGGTGGGAATTTCGCGGCCCAGGCTCTCCATGCGGCTGAACGGCAGCTCGCACACCTCGCTGTCCTCCAGCGCGATGGCGTCGCAGCCGTGCACATTGGCGGAAATGCCGTCCAGGCCCATCAGTTCGCCGGACATATGGAAGCCGGTGACCTGCTCGCGGCCGTCCTGGCTGGCGACGCTGGTCTTGAAGAAGCCGGTGCGCACCGCGAACAGCGAACGGAAGCCTTCGCCGCTGCGGAACAAGTACTCGCCGCGCTTCAAACGGCGGCTTTGGCGGATCACCGCGTCGAGCTGGGTCAGCTCCTCGCGGTTAAGCCCCACAGGTAGACAAAGTTCCTTCAGGCTGCAGTTGGAGCAGGAGACCTTCAGGTTATGCAAAGAGATATGGTTCTGATCGGACATGGCATGTTTAGTACAAGCTTGCGATGAAGCTTGACCCTTATCAAAGCGAAATTCGCAGGATTTCCGCAAATTTACCAGTCCACCAGAGGTTTTGCCATCCAAATACGACATGAAGACCACCCACCCATTTTCTCCTGCCCATTTTGAATTCGACCGCGCGCTGATTGAGCGCCTCGACGGGACAGGTCCTAGATATACGTCATACCCGACAGCGGATCGCTTTACGCCGGGTTTTGCCGAAAGAGACTACATCCACTGGCTACGGCAGCGCAGCATCGGCGCCAACCGGAAACCTTTATCATTGTACGCTCATATACCTTTTTGCAACACTATCTGCTACTACTGCGGTTGCAACAAGATCATCACCAAGGACAGCGGCAAAGCGGACTTGTACCTGGACTACCTGGAGAAGGAGGTCCGCATGATCGCCTCCTGTCTGGGCCGCCGCGAGCAAGTGATACAGCTGCATTTCGGCGGCGGCACCCCCACTTTCTTGTCCGACGCGCAACTGGAACGATTGATGACCTTGCTCAAGACTCATTTCGAGTTCTTGAAGGAGGGGGAGTATTCCATAGAAATAGACCCGCGCAAAGTCAGCGCGGCGACAATCTTCAAACTGGCCGAACTCGGCTTCAACCGCATCAGCGTCGGGATTCAGGACTTTGAACCGGCGGTGCAGCAGGCGGTGAACCGGGTGCAGTCCGAAGAGGAAACGCTGGAGGTGATCCAGGCCGCGCGCGACGCCGGCTTCAAGTCCGTCAGCGTCGACCTGATCTACGGCCTGCCGCTGCAGACCCGGGAATCGGTGCGCCGCACGCTGGACAAGGTGATCGCCATCGGGCCGGACCGGCTGGCGCTGTACAACTACGCCCACCTGCCCACCGTGTTCATGCCGCAGCGGCGCATCAACGAGGCCGATCTGCCCTCGCCGGAAACCAAGCTGGACATCCTGCAGGACTCGGTGCAGCGCCTGGCCGACGCCGGCTATGTCTTCATCGGCATGGATCACTTCGCCAAGCCGGACGACGAACTGGCCTCCGCCCTGCGCCAGGGCCGGCTGCAACGCAATTTCCAGGGTTACTCCACCCATGCGGACTGCGACATGATCGGTCTTGGCGTGTCCTCCATCGGCAAGGTCGGCCCCTGTTACAGCCAGAGCGCCAAGGACTTGGACAGTTATTACGCGGCGCTGGACAGCGGCCATCTGCCGGTGTTGCGCGGGCTGACGCTGGACAATGACGACATCCTGCGCCGCAGCATCATCCAGGGCCTGATGTGTCGCTTCTCGCTGTCGGTGGAGGCGCTGGAAGAGATCCACGGCATCAACTTCGCCGAGTACTTCGCCGAAGAACTGCCGCAGATCCGCGAATACCAGCAACTGGGCCTGCTGTCCTTCGACGGCGACTTCATCATGGTGGAGCCCAAGGGCCGCTTCCTGATCCGCAATATCGCGATGATCTTCGACCGCCACCTGCGGGAGCGCCGCACCCAGGCGCGCTACTCCAAGACCATTTGAACGGGGCTAGCAACAAAACAGCCCGCGTCTGGACGCGGGCTGTTTATCGTTGGAGCCGGACGCGGCTTACCAGATGTCTTTTTCTACCTTGGCGGCCAGTTCCGGGTAATCCGCCACCTTGAACACCGGGGTGGACTCGCCCCGCTTCAGCTGACGCTCGTAATCCTTCAGCACAATGAAGAAATAACGCGACAGCAGCACGATGGCCACCAGATTGATCAGCGCCATCAGGCCCATGGCAAAGTCAGCCATATCCCACACCAGCGGCAGGCTGGCCACCGCGCCGAACATCACCATCGCCAGCACGATCAGACGGAAGGCCAGCAAGATCCCCTTATTGCTGCGGATGAATTCGACATTGCCCTCGGCGTAAGCGTAATTGCCGATGATGGTGGAAAAGGCGAACAGGAACATCGCCACCGCCAGGAAGGACGCGCCTATCGGGCCGAACTGCGATTCGATCGCCTTCTGCGTCAGCGCCACGCCGCTCAAACCCTGGTCATACACGCCGGACAACAGAATGATGGCGGCGGTGGCGGTACAGATCACCATGGTGTCGATGAAGACGCCGAACATCTGGATCGCGCCCTGGCTCGCCGGGTGACGCGAAGTCGCCGTCGCCGCCGCGTTGGGGGCGGAGCCCATGCCCGCCTCATTGGAGAACAGGCCGCGCTTGATGCCCAGCATCATCGCCTGGCTCACCGCATAGCCGGCGAAGCCGCCCGCCGCCTGCTCCAGACCGAAGGCGCTCTTGACGATCAACACGATCAAACCCGGCAGCTCGGCCGCGTGCGCCGCCAAGACATAGAAGGTCATCAGCAGATAAATGGCCGCCATCACCGGCACCAGCCACTCGGCCACCCGCGCCACCGAGCGCACGCCGCCAAAAATGATGGGGGCGGTCATCACCACCAGGGCGATGCCCACCATATAGCGGTTCCAGCCCCAGGCGCCCTCGGTGGCCGCCACGATGGAGTTGGCCTGCACCGCGTTGAACACCAGGCCGAAGGCCAGGATCAGACACAGGGCGAAGATCACGCCCAGCCAGCGTTGCCCCAGGCCTTTCTGGATGTAGTAGGCCGGGCCGCCGCGGAAGGTGTCGTCATGGTGATTGGTCTTGAACAGCTGCGCCAAAGTCGATTCGGCGAAAGCGCTGGCCATGCCCAGCATGGCGGTCAGCCACATCCAGAACACCGCGCCGGGGCCGCCGGCGGCAATGGCGATGGCCACGCCGGCGATATTGCCGGTGCCCACCCGGCTGGCGAGGCCGGTGGCGAAAGCCTGGAACGGCGAAATATCGTCCTTACTGCGATGGCCGCCGCGGCCGCCCATCATTTCGCGCCAGCCGCGCGCGAACAGCCTCAGCTGCAACAGGCCGGAACGCAACGAGAAATACAAGCCGACGGCCAGCAACAGGCCGATCAGCATCTTGCCCCAAATCACATCATTGGCGGCATTGATAAACGAATGAAGCAAGTCCATGGATCCTCTTAAAGCTCTGAGCGTGGCAATCTGGAAATGGGCGACGCGCGCCGGAAGGATTTCAGACTGGAAGATTGACCCCGTCCCGATCTTGGCGCCGGGCTCGAGGGTTGCGGTCTTGACGAGACAGCTCCCCGCAGCCGTCAGGCCGCCTGCTTCGGGACACCGCTTCGTCAGACTGTTTTGATGCGAAACCCGGCGAATTTAGCAAAATAGAGTGATTGCTGGCAATGCCGGACGCCATCGGCCAAAGCCGCGCCAGCCGGCTTTCCGTCGCGCCCGGACACGCCTTTGTCATTGATCCTATCCAGAGAGCGGCCTATTTATCCAAGCACAAAACAATCAAAAGTCATTTTTGATGACTTAAGCATTATGGCCGGTTGCCTGCATACGCCAGACAAGGCAAAGCTCATGCTCCCGCCCGCAATGAACTGATACGCGGCGCTTCAGCCCAGCCATCGCATTTCATGCGGCAATCGCAGTCCGTGAAAATTGCCTATTCTGGAACTGGCGCGGTAGACGTTCACATTGCGGGCGTCGCCGCCACAGTCAGGAGCGAAATCATGACAACGCCCGTGGTAAGGCTGATGCAGCGCTTGAGCTACCCCAGCCGCTTTGCGCTGATCGGCGCGGTCTTTGCCGTCGCCTTACTCTATATGGTGTACGGTCTGTATCGAACCAATCAGGACAATATCGACTTTTCGCAAAAAGAAAGAGTCGGCGTGTCCTACATCCAGCCGCTGCATCACCTGCTGGGCGCGCTGGAACAAGCTCAGGATCTGGCCGTGCGAGCGGCGCAGGGCGAGGCCGCCGCCAAGGCGGCGCTGCCGGCGGCGCAGGCGCAGTTGGAGCAAGGCTGGAACCGGCTGCAAAGCGCCCATGAACAATACGGCGCCATCCTGCAAACCGACGAGGCCTGGAAAACCGCCAGCGCCGCGCGAGGCACGCTGTCGCGGATAGGCGCGGCGCCGCCGCCGCAAGTGATCGCCAGCTTCGACAGCACAGCGGACAAACTCAACGCCCTGCTCGGCGCCGCCAGCGACAATTCCAATCTGACGCTGGACCCGGACATCGACAGCTATTACCTGATGGACGCCGCCACCGCCAAGCTGCCCTCGCTGAGCAACTACATCGGCGAAGCGCTGGCCTGGGCCGCCAAACCGGAAGCCGGCCAGGCGCTGACGCCGGCGGAACGCGACCGCCTGGTGGAACTGCGCCCGCTGATCAACGGCGCGCTGGACGGCTTGAATGGCGATCTGGCCAAGGCGCTGGCCTACAATCCGGCGCTGAAGACCGCGCTGAACGCCGAATCCCAGGCCTTGGCCGCGTTTCATCAAGGCCAGGGCGCGGCCATAGACAAGGCCATCGCCGGCCAAACCGGCGCGGCCTTGGCGGTGAGCGGCATGGCGGCGAAAAACGCCGAGATCGGCGCCCGCTTCGGCGACGTGACGCTGAACAATCTGGACACGCTGCTGCAAGCCCGCATCGAACGGATGCAGGCCCAGCGCAATTTCTACATCGGCATCGGCCTGGCCGCCATGCTGCTGGCCAGCTTCCTGTTCCACCAGCTCTATCTGTCCATCACCCTGCAACTGGGCGGCGAGCCTTTCTACGTTCAAAGCGTGGTCGAGCAATTGGCCGCCGGCCAGCTGGGCACCCGCATCCAGTTGCGCGAACAGGACCGTAGCAGCTTGCTCGCCTCCATCGGCCAGATGCGCGACCAATTGCGCGACACCGTGACCCAGTTGCTGGACACCTCGCGCGAAGTCAATTCGGCCGCCGACCAGATGGCGCAAAGCGCCCAGAACGTGTCCCACAGCAGCACCAAGCAAACTCAGGCGGCGGCCAGCATGGCGGCGGCGATCGAACAGTTGAGCACCAGCCTGATGGTCAGCGCCGAGCAATCGGAACAAGCCAATCAACTCTCGCGCGCCGCGGTCAGCCAATCCAGCGAGGGCAACGCCATCATCCACGACGCCAGCGCCAGCATGGACAGCATCGTGCGCGACGTGTCCTCGGCCTCGGAAACCATAGGCGCGCTGGGCCAGCAATCGGAGTCCATCGCCAGCATCGTCGATGTGATCCGCGATGTCGCCGACCAAACCAATCTGCTGGCGCTGAACGCCGCCATTGAAGCCGCCCGCGCCGGCGAACAAGGCCGCGGCTTCGCCGTGGTGGCCGACGAGGTGCGCAAGCTGGCGGAACGCACCGCGCAATCCACCACCGAGATCAGCACCATCGTCTCCGACATCCAGCGCACCTCGCAGCAGGCCATCGCCAATATGCAAACCGGCATGAGCGCCATCATGCAAGGCCAGGAAAACACCCGCAACGCCGGCGCCAGCATCGCCTCCATCCGCCAATGCGTGGACCAGGTGCTGGACAGCATCCATCAAATCACTCAGGGGCTGAAGGAACAGAGCAGCGCCAGCCAGTCCCTGGCTCAAAACGTGGAGAGCGTGGCGCGGATGTCGGAAACCAACGCCAGCGCCGTCGAAGCCAGCGCGCAGACCGCCGGCGAACTGCAGTCGGTGTCGCAGCGGCTGGGCCAGCTCGCCGGCCGCTTCAGCGTCTAGGCCGCGATGCGGCGCCTGCTGTGGCTGGGGATTGCGGCGCTGGCCCCGGCGCCGGCCGCGGCGGCCGGGCTGACCATACTGGTCAGCCCTCAGCCCCCCATCATCGAAGTGTCAGCCGATCAGCAACGCGTCTCCGGCGCCGCCATCGACCTGATGCGCGCGCTGTCGCAACGCGCCGACCTGCCGTTCAAGTTCGCGCCCTACCCCACCGCCCGCGCGGTGCTGCTGGTCCGGCACACCCCGGACACCTGCCTGACCGCCGCCCGCTTTCCCGAACGCGAGGCGCTGTTCCGCTGGAGCGAGCCCATCATCCGCCTGCGACTGGTGCTGCTGGCGCGTCAAGACGAGACCCGCCGCTTCGACAAGGCGGAGCAGGCCCGGCAATTCCACATCGGCGCCGTGCGCGGCACCGCCGTGGCCAGCCGGCTAAGACAACAGGGCTGGGCGCTGGACGAAAGCGCGGACTTGGAAACCAGCCTGCGCAAACTGCAGTTGGGCCGCATCGACTTGCTGGCCACGCTGGATGTGGGCATACAGGGCATGGCCGACAAAATGAAAATGGCGACGCCGCGCGTCGCCCTGGTGGTGAATGAGACGGACATCTATTTCGCCTGCCATCCTCAATTGAGCGACGACGCCATGCAACGGCTGAACCACGCCATCCTGACGATGAAGGCGGACGGGAGCTTCAAGGCTTTCAATCTGAAATAGGCCGCAGCAAATCCAAGCGATCCGTGCAGACGCTGTCCACGCCCCAGGCCAGCAAGCGCTCGGCGTCGGCCGGCCGGTTCACCGTGTAGCACAGCAATTGAAAGCCGGCTCGCTTGATCTCGGCGCTCAGCTCAGCGTTCAAGCTCTGGTGATCACAGTGCAGCGCAATACAAGCCAGCTCGCGCAAACGCGCCTCCCAGTCCGCCGGCGCCTGCTCCACCAGCCAGGCGCGCGGCAGACGCGGCGCGGCGTCGCGCGCGGCGCGCAGCGCCTCGTCGGAAAAAGACGACAGCAAGGGCGGCTGTGCGACGCCGGCCCATAGCCGCGCGGCTTCCGCCGCCACCGCCGCGCCGGTGTCCGCCTCCCGTCCCGGGCAGGGTTTGATCTCGATGTTCAAGGCGATGCCGTGCGCAAGGCAATAAGCGGCGACATTGTCCAGCGTCGGCATCGGCTCGCCGGCAAAAGCCGCGCCCTTCCAGCCGCCGGCGTCCAGCCGCGCCAATTGCGCCATGCACATCGCCGCCGCCGCGCCGCGGCCGTTGCTGGTGCGCTCCACCGTGTCGTCGTGCAGCAGAAAGCAGACATTGTCCGCGGACAGCTTCACATCGCATTCCGCGCCGCGGTAGCCGTAGCGCAAGCCTTCGCGAAATCCCGCCAGGGTGTTCTCCGGCGCCAGGACGCCGCCACCGCGATGGGCGATGAAGCGGGGATAAGGCCATTGCCGGCCGGACGTGGACTGGGACATGGGCGCTTCCTTGCGGACCTCGGACAAAAGGCGTCATTGTCGCCGACGCGGATTGCAGGCGGATGACGCGCTTCCAGTATGGCAAAAGCCGCCTCTGCTCGGCAAAGGCGGCTTCGTCAAGGACGGAAATCGCAAGCTTATTGGTAAGTCAGCGCATTGGCCTTGCCGTGGAACACCCGATAGACGAAGGCCGTGTACAGCAGAATCACCGGCAGCACCACCGCCGCGCCCCAGAAGATCACCCACAGCGCCGCGGTGTCGCTGGCCGCCTGCCAGATGTTCAGCCGGCCGATCACCACCTCCGGGAACACGCTATAGGTCAGGCCCCAGAACGACAACAGCACGATGCCGACGGTGCAGGCGAACGGCGCCCAGCACCAATTGTCGTTGCCTGCCGCCTGGCGCACCGCCAGCCGCGGCAGGATCACCCACAAAGTGGCGAACAACACGATGCAACCCAAGGGCAGCGGCAGCAACAGCAGGAACTCCGGCAAGGCGAACCACTTGGCGGCGATATGGCTGCTGGCCAGCGGCGTGGCCGCCGACACCAGCAGCACCGACAGGCCGGCGCCGGCCAGGCTGCGCCGCGCCCAGGCCACCGCCTTGGCCTGCAAGGCGCCGCTGGTTTTCATGATCAGCCAGCCGGCGCCCAACAACGTATAGGCCGCCGCCAGGCCGATGCCGGCCAGCAAGGCGAAACCCCAGGCCAGCCAGCCTTCGGCGAAACCGGTCAGATAGCGGCCCAGCATCACGCCCTGGGTCAACGCCGCCAACAGGGAACCACAGGCGAAGGCGACGTTCCACCACGGCTTGTGCGGTTCGCGCGCCTTGACGCGGAAATCGAAAGCCACGCCGCGCACGATCAAGCCGGCCAGCATCAGCGCCACCGGCAGATAGAGTTCGCCCAGGATGATGCCGTGCGCCAGCGGGAAGCCCACCAGCAACAGGCCCACGCCCAGCACCAGCCAGGTTTCGTTGGCGTCCCAGAACGGACCGATAGACGCGATCATCATGTCCTTCTCGTCGTCCTCGGCGAAGGGCAGCAGCAGGCCCACGCCCAGATCGTAACCGTCCAGCACCACGTAAATCAGCATGGCCAGGGCCATCAGGCCGGCGAACACCACCGGCAACCAATACACAGCGCCACTCATGCCAGTTTCTCCTCGAGATGCGCGGCTTCGCCGCCGGACTGCCCGGCAGCCTTGCCGGCCATATAGAACAAGACCGACACATAGGCGGTCAGCAACACCAGGTATAGACCCAGATACATCGCCAGGGTGGACGCCACCATGCCTCCGGTCGCCGGACCCGCCGCCTGCGCGGTGGTCAGCACCCCTTCCACCAGCCACGGCTGACGGCCGATCTCGGTCACGTACCAGCCGGCCAGGGTCGCCACCCAACCGGCGAAGGTCATGCCCACCAGCGCCCGCAGCATCAGCGGCGCCAGCTGGCCGCGACGGCGCAGTTGCCAACAGGCCAGCCAGGACACCAGCAGCATCAGCGCGCCGACGCCCGCCATCACTCGGAAACTCCAGAACACCTTGCCCACCGGCGGATGCTGGGCGAACTCGTTGAGGCCGCGGATCTCGCCGTTGGGATCGTGGGTGATGATCAGGCTGGCCAGTTTGGGAATGCCCACCGCCATATCGTTCTGCCGCGTTTCCGCGTTGGGCAGCGCGAACAGCAACAGAGGCGCGCCCTTCTCGGTATGCCAGACGCCTTCAATCGCCGCCAGCTTGGCCGGCTGATGCTTGAAGGTGTTCAGGCCGTGCATGTCGCCCACGAAGATCTGCAGCGGAATCAGCAAGGCAGCGGTGATCACGCCGGTTTTCAAGGCCATCTTGGCGCCGTCGCTGCGGTCGCCCTTCAGCCGGCGATAAGCGGACAGGCCGGCCACCAGGAAGGCCGTGGTCAGGCCGGAAGCGATCAGCATATGGGTCAGCCGGTAAGGCAGCGAAGGATTGAAGATCACCTCCAGCCAGCTGGTCACCACCGCCTTGCCGTCCACCATCTTGAAGCCGGCCGGAGTCTGCATCCAGGAATTCAAGGCCAGGATCCAGAACGCCGACACCGTGTTGCCGAAGGCGACCAGGAAGGTGGCCCAGGTATGCACCCGCTCCGACACCCTGGAACGGCCGAACAGCATCACGCCGAGGAAGGTGGCCTCCAGGAAGAAGGCGGTCAGGATTTCGTAAGCCAGCAAGGGACCGGCGATATTGCCCACCGTCTGCATATAGCCCGGCCAGTTGGTGCCGAACTGGAAGCTCATGGTCACGCCGCTGACCACGCCCAGCGCGAAGGACAGCGCGAAAATCTTCACCCAGAAGCCGTAGGCGTCCATCCAGCCCTGCTGGCCGGTCTTGAGATAGCGCAGTTTGAAGAACAGCAGCACCCAGCCCATCGCGATATTGATGGTGGGAAACAAGATGTGGAAGGAAATATTGGCGCCGAACTGAATGCGCGCCAATACCAGCGGGTCAAAGTCCATAGCTACTCCCTGTCGCCGTCGCGACTGGTCAGTTTCGAAAGCGAGTGGGTGAACTGCAGGATCTTCTGCACCTGCGAGCCCAGTTTCATCAAGCGTTGCAAGGTCTCCACGTCCATGTGCTGGATGTCGGAAAACCAGGTGGTCACCAGTTCGATCAACTGGTGCATCTCCTTCATCCGCTGCTGCGCGTGGCGTTCCGCGTCGCTGGCCGGCTTCTCCATGATGGCGCCGCGCAACATGGTCAGCGTGGGCTCCACCTCGCGCTTTTTGCGCTCCTCGGCCAGGGTCTTAAAGATGGCCCACACATCGTCGGGCGTGGAGAAATATTCGCGGCGGTCGCCGGGAAAGTGCTGCAGCCGGACCAGGCGCCAGGACTCCAGCTCCTTGAGTCCCATGCTGACGTTGGAGCGCGAGAAGCTCAGGCTTTCGGCGATTTCATCCGCGTTCAGCGGCTTCTCAGATACATATAGCAGCGCGTAGATCTGCCCGACGGTGCGATTGATGCCCCAGCGGCTGCCCATTTCACCGAAATGCAGCACGAAAGACTGGACGAGTGGCGATAGATTCATGACGTTCTCAATTTTCAGGAATTTCTGAAACTTTGATATAAATCATAAATTCGCAATGAAACCAAGTCAATCACAACCATCGTTGAGCGGCTCGCTTGACAAGACGCCGTCTCATGCAAACCGCATTGCGACGCCCATGCCCGGCGCGGCTGACGCCGCTGTCGGGCTGCGCTAAAATAGCGCCGACTCTCCAAAGCCCCGCCCCGCGCGGGGCTGAAATCTTTAATCAGGGATGCCCGGCGCCCGCGCGGCCTTGATCCGCGGGCCGCGGCCGCGGCATCCTGTTGTCCATTGAAAACATAAGAGCCCATAGCCGATGAGCACGCCCCAACACACCCCGATGATGCAGCAATACCTGGCCATCAAACGCGAACACGCCGACAAGCTGGTGTTCTATCGCATGGGGGACTTCTACGAACTGTTCTATGAGGACGCGGAGAAGGCGGCTCGCTTGCTCGACATCACCCTGACCACACGCGGCGCCAGCGGCGGCAATCCGATCAAGATGGCCGGCGTGCCCTATCACGCCGCGGAAGGGTATCTGGCGCGCCTGGTCAAGATGGGCGAATCCGTCGCCATCGCCGAACAGATCGGCGATCCGGCCCTGTCCAAGGGTCCGGTGGAACGCAAGGTGGTGCGCATCGTCACCCCCGGTACGCTGACCGACGCCGCGCTGCTGGACGACAAGCGCGACAACCTGGTGCTGGCGGTGAACATGGTCAAGGGCGTGCTGGGCCTGGCCTGGCTATCCCTCGCCAGCGGCGAATTCAAAGTGCTGCAGACCCGGGTGGACGATCTGCACAGCGAGCTGGAACGCTTGAAACCGGCCGAGCTGGTGATTCCGGACGACACCGGCCTTAATGTGTTCGAAACCGTGGCCGCGCCCAAGAAAAAGCTGCCGCCGTGGCAGTTCGACATCGAATCGGCGCAGATGACGCTGACCCGGCACTTCGGCACCCGCGACCTGGCCGGCTTCGGCGCCGACACCCTGCCGGTGGCGGTGGGCGCCGCCGGCGCGCTGCTGGAATACGTCAAGACCACCCAGAGCGTGAACCCGGCCCACATCGCCAATCTGGCGGTGGAAGACGCCGGCGAACTGATACGCATGGACGGCGCCACCCGCCGCAACCTGGAACTGACCGAAACCATACGCGGCGAACCGTCGCCGACTCTGGCCTCGCTGCTGGACGGCTGCGCCACCAGCATGGGCAGCCGTCTGCTGCGCCATTGGCTGCATCACCCCATCCGTAGCCACGGCAAGCTGGCGCGCCGGCTGGAAGCGGTGCGCGCCCTGCTGCCGGCCTACGACGACGCCCACGCCCAGCTGCGCGAAGTGGCGGACATCGAACGCATCACCGCCCGCATCGCGCTGCGCAGCGCCCGCCCGCGCGATCTGGCCGCGCTGCGCGATTCGCTGAAGGCGCTGACCGGCGTCAAGCGGCTGGCCGCCGGCCTGGACGCCGAGCTGCTGGGCGAGCTGGCGCGTCTGCTGCCGGACGACTCCCCGGTGGAAACCATGCTCAGCCAGGCCATCCTGCCCGAGCCCTCCACCTTCCTGCGCGACGGCGGCGTGATCAACCACGGCCTCAACGCCACGCTGGACGAATTGCGCGCGATCCAGACCGACTGCGGCGCCTTCTTGCTGGCGCTGGAAGCGCGCGAGAAGGAACGCACCGGCATTCCCACGCTGAAAGTGGAATTCAACCGCGTGCACGGCTTCTACATCGAAGTCACCAAGGCCCAGGGCGACAAGGTGCCGGACGATTACCGCCGCCGCCAGACGCTGAAGAACGCCGAACGCTACATCACGCCGGAACTGAAGGAATTCGAAGACAAGGCGCTGTCGGCGCAGGACCGCGCGCTGGCGCTGGAAAAGCAGTTGTACGAAGACCTGCTGGACCAGCTGGCGCCGCACATCCCCGACCTGAAGCTGATCGCCCAGGCGGTGGCCGGGCTGGACGTGCTGTCCGCCTTCGCCGAGCGCGCCAGCGTCAACAACTACGTGGAGCCGGAATTCGTCGCCGAACCGCGGCTGGAAATCATCGAAGGCCGCCACCCGGTGGTGGAGGCGGAGGTGGAGCGCTTCATCGCCAACGACACCCGGCTGTCCGACACCCGCAAACTGCTGCTGATCACCGGCCCGAACATGGGCGGTAAATCCACCTATATGCGCCAGAACGCGCTGATCACCCTGATGGCTCACGTCGGCAGCTTCGTGCCGGCCCAACGCGCGGTGATCGGGCCGATAGACCGCATCTTCACCCGCATCGGCGCCTCGGACGACCTGGCCGGCGGCCGCTCCACCTTCATGGTGGAAATGACGGAAACCGCCAACATCCTCAACAACGCCACCGAACACTCGCTGGTGCTGATGGATGAAGTGGGCCGCGGCACCTCCACTTTCGACGGCCTGGCGCTGGCCTGGGCCATCGCCAAGGCGCTGATAGAGAAAAGCCGCGCCTATACGCTGTTCGCCACCCATTATTTCGAGCTGACCAGCCTGGAAAGCGAATATCCCAGCGTCGCCAACGTCCATCTGTCCGCGGTGGAGCACAAGGACCGCATCGTGTTCCTCCACCATGTGGAGGAAGGTCCGGCCAGCCAGAGCTACGGCCTGGCGGTGGCCCAGTTGGCCGGCGTGCCCGGCAAAGTGATCCGGGAAGCGCGCCGCTATCTGACCGAACTGGAGAACCACTCCGCCAGCCGCGTGCAGCCAGACCTATTTATCAGTTTACCCACGACGGCAAACGTGGAACCGGAACCGAATCCCGCGGTCGAACGCCTTCTGGAGGTCGATCTAGACGATCTCTCGCCACGGGAAGCGCAAGCTCTGCTCTATGAATTAAAGAAACTGGCCAAATGACCAGGCCAGACCCGGGGACGTTTCCTATATTACTAGAAGGTAACATCCGAGACAGGAGCAACAACAATGTCGCTTGAAAACACTGCCACCGCCCCGGGCCTGGTCCAGCTGTTCAGTCAGGTCACGGACGATGGAAGCATTGCCCTTTCCTCCATCCGCGAGCGGGCCAACCTCGAATTGTCCAGCTTCGCCGAACTGGCGAACCAACAATTGCAACAACTGGACATCAGCATGCCGCCTGCGATCAGCCTGATCAGCACGCCGGCCTGCCAGCTGGACTTGGAAAACAACCACCCGCATGCCGAGGAAATCCGGGCCTGGTTGCTGGGCAATGACAACATCACCCGAAAATTCAAGGAAGTGGAAGTGCTGTACGAGATCGTGCGCGCCGCGGAAAGCATAGGCGAGACCTTCCCGGAAAGCTCGACCTTCCACATCGGCTTAACCAGCGCCGGGCCTATCGCCTACTTCGAGGACAGCCACCGCGCCTAAGCGCAGGCCCAAAGAACAGGGCCGCGTGCGACACCCAGGACGGGGAAGCGAAAGCTTCCCCGTTTTTCTTTGCGCCGTCGGCGCCAGGCAAGCCTCGCTTCGGGTGCGGTTCAAGGCTTGCGCGGGCCTCCGCGCCGAAAACCGCCGCCGCGCGGCTGCGCGCCGGGCTTGGCGGTGCGCTGAGCTTGCGACACCCGCGGCAAATCCGCAAGGTCCACCTCCAGCTCGCGCATGTCCCCCGGCTGCAGGCCGTCCAGCGTCCACGGCCCGATCGCCGCCCGCACCAGGCGCAGCGTCGGCAGCCCCACCTTGGCGGTCATGCGCCGCACCTGGCGGTTCTTGCCCTCGCTGATGACGATCTCCAGCCAGCCGTCCGGCACCGTCTTGCGAAAACGCACCGGCGGCGTGCGCTCCCACAGCGCGGGCGCCTCGATGCGCCGCGCCTGCGCCGGCTGGGTGGTGAAATCGCCCAGGTCGACGCCGCGGCGCAGCTGCTCCAGCTGCTCCTCGCGAATCAGCCCCTCCACCTGCACCCAATAGGTCTTGGGCAGTTTCCAGCGCGGATTGGCGATGCGGTGCTGCAATTCCCCGTCGCCGGTCAAGAGCAACAGGCCTTCGCTGTCGGTGTCCAGCCGCCCCGCCGGATACACGCCCGGCAAGGGCACGCAGGATTTGAGCGTCGGATGCTTGGGATGCTCGGAAAACTGACAGATGACGCCGTAGGGCTTGTTGAGCAGAATGAGTCGGGACATGGCGTGAAGAGCGGCAAGAAAGAATGAGGCGAATGATACAAGAGCCGCGCGCCGCGCGCCGCAAGTTTGCCGGCGAAGCCGGCGCATGCACGCGCCGGATGCGGCCTATAATTCGCATTCGAACCGCCGCCGCGCAGTTATCAAGCATAAAAGTTCAAATGCGCTGCGAGCCAAGCGCGCGCACAGAGGTATAATTCGCTTTTGAAAATTGCCAGAGAGTCTCCGGACCGCGTTCAGGCCGCGTCGCCTGGGCCCGGCATCCGCCTTTCCAAGGTCTTTCAATGCGCCGGCAGCGCCCTGCGCAATCGTTCTGTCGTCACAAGATAAAGGAGATAGAGTAATGCCATCGGAACAGCCCAAAATCATCTACACCCTGACCGACGAAGCGCCGGCTCTGGCGACCAGCGCCTTCCTGCCGGTCGTGCAAGCCTTCGCCGGCTCCGCCGGCATTGAAATCGCCACCGCGGACATTTCGCTGGCGGCGCGCGTCCTGGCCGAATTCCCCGACTATCTGGCCGACGAACAGAAAGTGCCGAACACCCTGGCCGAGCTGGGCAAGCTGACCCAGCAGCCCGACACCAACATCATCAAGCTGCCCAATATCAGCGCCTCGGTGGCTCAGCTGATCGCCTGCGTCAAGGAACTGCAGGCCAAGGGCTACCCGCTGCCGGACTATCCGGAAAACCCGGCCTCGGACGCCGACAAGGCGATCAAGGACCGCTACGCCAAGTGTCTGGGCTCGGCGGTGAACCCGGTGCTGCGCGAGGGCAACTCCGACCGCCGCGCGCCGCTGGCGGTGAAGAACTACGCTAAGAAGCACCCGCACTCGATGGGCGAATGGAAGCAATGGTCGCAGACCCACGTCTCCCACATGCACCATGGCGACTTCTACCACGGCGAAAAGTCGATCACGCTGGACAAGGCGCGCGACGTGAAGATGGAGCTGACCACCAAGAACGGCCAGACCATCGTGCTCAAGCCCAAGGTCGCGCTGCAGGCCGGAGAGATCATCGACTCCATGTTCATGAGCAAGAAGGCGCTGTGCGACTTCTACGAGCGTGAAATGGAAGACTGCCGCGAATCCGGCATCCTGTTCTCCCTGCACGTCAAAGCCACCATGATGAAGGTCTCCCACCCCATCGTGTTCGGCCACTGCGTCAAGATCTACTACAAGGAAGCCTTCGAGAAGCACGGCAAGCTGTTCGAGGAACTGGGCGTCAACGTCAACAACGGCATGGCCACCCTGTACGAGAAGATCGAAACCCTGCCGGCCTCCAAGCGCGAAGAAATCATCCGCGATCTGCACGCCTGCCAGGAGCACCGCCCGCGTCTGGCCATGGTGGATTCGGCCAAGGGCATCACCAACTTCCACTCGCCCAACGACGTGATCGTGGACGCCTCAATGCCGGCGATGATCCGCGCCGGCGGCAAGATGTGGGGCGCCGACGGCAAGCCTTACGACGCCAAGGCCGTGATGCCGGAATCCACCTTCGCCCGCATTTACCAGGAGATGATCAACTTCTGCAAATGGCACGGCAACTTCGATCCCAAGACCATGGGCACCGTGCCCAACGTCGGTCTGATGGCGCAGAAGGCCGAGGAATACGGCTCCCATGACAAGACCTATGAAATCCAGGAAGACGGCGTCGCCAACATCGTCGACCTCGCCACCGGCGAGGTGCTGCTGTCGCAGAACGTCGAGCAAGGCGATATCTGGCGCATGTGCCAGGTGAAGGACGCGCCGATCCGCGACTGGGTCAAGCTGGCCGTCACCCGCGCCCGCAACTCCGGCATGCCGGCGGTGTTCTGGCTGGACCCGTACCGCCCGCATGAGAACGAGCTGATCAAGAAGGTGCACGCCTACCTGAAGGATTACGACACCAGCGGCTTGGAAATCCACATCATGTCCCAGGTGCGCGCGATGCGTTACACCCTGGAACGCGTGGCCCGCGGCCTGGACACCATCTCGGTGACCGGCAACATTCTGCGCGACTACCTGACCGATCTGTTCCCCATCATGGAACTGGGCACCTCGGCCAAGATGCTGTCCATCGTGCCGCTGATGGCCGGCGGCGGCATGTACGAGACCGGCGCCGGCGGCTCCGCGCCCAAGCACGTGCAACAGCTGCTGGAAGAAAACCATCTGCGTTGGGACAGCCTGGGCGAGTTCCTGGCGCTGGCGGTGTCGCTGGAAGAACTGGGCATCAAGACCGGCAACGACAAGGCCAAGATCCTGGCCAAGACGCTGGACCTCGCCACCGGCAAGCTGCTGGACGAGGACAAGTCCCCGTCGCGCCGCACCGGCGAATTGGACAACCGCGGCAGCCAGTTCTACCTGTCCATGTACTGGGCTCAGGCGCTGGCCGCCCAGTCCGACGATAAGGAGCTGCAAGCCCGCTTCGCGCCGCTGGCCAAGAGCCTGGCCGACAGCGAGCAGAAGATCCTGGCCGAACTGAAGGCGGTGCAAGGCAAAGCGGCCGACATCGGCGGCTACTACCACCCCGATGCCGCCAAGTGCGGCGCGGTGATGCGCCCTAGCGCCAGCTTCAACGCCGCACTGGCCGCCGTGCTCGGCTAAGCGCTGCGCAGCCATGGCGGAAAACCTCCGCCGGACAAAACGCCAAGACTCTCGTCTTGGCGTTTTTTTTGCGTCAATCCTCCACCTGCTGTCCTGCGTCCACGCCTTGCAAGCCCATTCGCCGAAACGGGCATGGCTCGAAGACCGAAGCGAGACCGCCGAAGCATGCCCCGCATCCAACAAACGGCTACAGTAGTCCGTGCCCCTTCTCACGCTAGGCCTGCTGCACGCCTCATCTTTCGGCCCCCGAGAAGTGGAAAAACAGGTTTTGATCCTATTTCGCTCCTTCACGAGCCGAGTCATTAAGGAGTCATGAATGGACTCAGCAACACTTGCTCTCTACGTGGTCTCGGTGTCCGCCGTCACCGCCACGCCCGGCCCCACCATGTTGCTCGCACTGAACAATGGCGCCTATGGCGGCAAACGGGTCGCGGCCTGCGGTATCGCCGGCGCGGCCTTGTCGGACCTGATCTTGATCGGCGCGGTCGCCTGTGGGCTCGGCGCGCTTCTGCTGGCCTCCGAACAGTTGTTCACGCTGGTGAAGTGGATCGGCGCAGCCTATCTGCTTTATTTGGCCGCGGCGCTATGGCGAGCGCCCGTCCGCCCTATTCAGGCGGACGCGAGCGCCGTAAGGCCTCCAACCGGCCGGGCCGCCTTTGTCCGCTCGCTACTGGTCGCTCTTTCCAATCCCAAAGGGCTGCTGTTCTTCTCCGCCTTCCTACCTCAATTCATCCGTCCCCAAGACGACATCGTGGCTCAATACCTTAGCCTCGCGTTGCTGACCGCAGTCATCGACATCGCCTTGATGAGCGTCTACGCCCTGGGCGGCTATCACTCGATGCGCCTCCTATCCGGCCGGACCATGCGCTGGCTGAACCGGGCTTGCGCCGGCATGTTGGCGGGACTGGGCGTCGCGCTGAGCCTGTATCGTCGCAACGAGCTCGACTGACCGCCCCCTGGCCCCTTGAACGGAAAACGCGGCAAGGCGGCAAACCTCATCCGGAACCCGCAACCGCCTTCATCAAAAAACCCGCTCAAGGCGGGTTTTTGGCTCGAAACCGGTTCGCAGTCGCCTGCGCAAGGACAAGGCGAGGCGAAACCGCTTCAGGACGCGATCTCAGCGCCGCAGATAATCGACGAAGGCGTAAGCCAGCCCGGCGGCGCTGACATGCGCCTCGCGGCTGTCCTCGCGCCAGAGTTCGGCTGACACCTCGGGGAAATGGGCGTCGCCCGGGTAATCGCCGTCGATCTCGGTCAGACGCAGGCAATCCGCGCCGGCGATCGCCTGGCGGTACAATTCGGCGCCGCCGATCAGGCACACCTCCTCCACCGCGCCGGCCAGGACCAAAGCCTGCTCCAGCGAATGCGCGGCCTCCGCGCCGTCGGCGCGCCAATCCGTCTGGCGCGTCACCACGATGTTGCGGCGGCCCGGCAGCGGCCGGCCTATCGAGTCCCAGGTCTTGCGGCCCATGATCACCGGTTTGCCCAGCGTCACCGCCTTGAAGTGCTTGAGATCCTCCGGCAAATGCCAGGGCAGGCGGTTGTCTATGCCAATCACCCGCTTGGCCGCCATCGCCGCCACCAGGGTCAAGCGCGGCTTCCCGGCCGCCGTCATACCGCCACCGCCGCTTTGATGTGCGGATGTGGATCGTAGCCTTCCAGTTCGAAATCCTCGAACTTGAAGCCGAAGATGTCCTTGACCTGCGGATTGATCTTCATCGTCGGCAAAGCGCGCGGTTCGCGCGACAGCTGCAGCTCGGTCTGCTCCAGATGGTTGCTGTACAGATGCGCGTCGCCCAGCGTGTGGACGAAATCGCCCGGCTGCAGTCCGCACACCTGCGCCACCATCATGGTCAGCAAGGCGTAGCTGGCGATATTGAAGGGCACGCCCAGGAAGATGTCGGCGGAGCGCTGATAAAGCTGGCAGGATAGCTTGCCGTCGGCCACGTAGAACTGGAACAGGCTGTGGCAGGGCGGCAGCGCCATCTCGTCCACCAGCGCCGGGTTCCAGGCCGACACGATCAGGCGGCGCGAATCCGGGTTGTTCTTGATCATCGCCACCACATTGGCGATCTGATCGATGTGGCGGCCGTCCGGCGCCGGCCAGCTGCGCCACTGGTAGCCGTAGACCGGCCCCAGATCGCCGTTTTCATCGGCCCACTCGTCCCAGATCGACACGCCGTTTTCCTTCAGATAGCGGATATTGGTCTCGCCGGACAGGAACCACAGCAATTCATGGATGATGGAACGCAGATGGCACTTCTTGGTGGTGATCAGCGGAAAACCCTGTTGCAGGTCGAAACGCATCTGGTGGCCGAATACCGAACGGGTGCCGGTGCCGGTGCGGTCGGACTTGTCGTGGCCATGTTCCAGCACATGGCGCATCAGGTCGAGATACTGTCGCATTGTGTTCATTCCATCTTTGATACCGGCCATTGTACCCGACTTGAAGCCGGCTCGGAAAAGCTGGCCCGGCCTCGCCGCTTCGGCTACCATTCTCTTTAAAATCAAGACAGAAGCATGAAACACCGGACATGGCTGAAGATTCCGATCTAGAACGCACCGAACCCGCGACCGCGAAACGGCTGGGCCTCGCCCGAGAAGACGGCAATATCCCGCGCTCGCGCGAGCTGACCACCTTCGCCATCACCATGGCCGGCGTGGCGCTGCTGATGGCCCAGGGCGGCCACATCGCCACCAATCTGGCGCAGACCATGCGCATGCTGCTCACCTTCGACCAGACCACGGTGCACAATGTGGAGCCGGCGCTGACCCGCTTCAAGGAAACCATTTTCAACGCGCTGTGGAGCCTGGCGCCGCTCCTGGCCGGCCTGGCGCTGGTGGCGCTGTTCGTGCCCATGCTGGTGGGCGGCTGGAACCTCACTTTCAAGGCGGTCGAGCCCAAGTTCAGCAAGCTCAACCCCTTGCCCGGCATCAAACGGATATTCTCGGTCAACGCCGCCACCGAAGCGCTGAAGGCCATTCTCAAGAGCGTGCTGATCGGCGGCATCGCCACCTGGTTCATCTGGCGCGAGCGCGCGGAAATCATCGGCCTGATCTCCATGCCGCTACCCACCGGCATCGCCAAGATGACCGATATGATCATCACCACCTTCTTCGTGGTGACTTCGGCGATGATTCTGCTGGTGGCGATAGACGTGCCCTTCCAGCTGTGGAGCTATCACAAGAAGCTGCGCATGACCAAGGAAGAGGTCAAGCAGGAATACAAAGAGGCCGAGGGCTCGCCCGAGGTCAAGGGCCGCATCCGTCAGATGCAGCGCGAAGCCGCGCGCAAGCGCATGATGCAGGAGATTCCCAGCGCCAACGTCATCGTCACCAACCCTACCCACTACGCGGTGGCGATCAAGTACGACGACGGCATGCGCGCGCCGCAAGTGGTGGCCAAGGGGTCTTTGAAGCTGGCGGAAAAAATCATCGACACCGGCAAGGACCACCACGTCATCGTGATGCGCTCGCCCAGCTTCGCCCGCGCGCTGTACTTCCACGCCGAAATGGGAGAGGACATTCCGGCCAAGCTCTATTCCGCCGCCGCCCAGGTGCTGGCCTATGTGTTCCAGCTCAAGAGCTATCAGGACAACGGCGGCCTGGCGCCGGTGTTCCCGGACCAGCTGGACGTGCCCGCCGAGCTTGACCCGCAAAGCAAACGCCAGCAAGATGCGACGCCACCATAATGATAAGGTCGACGAACCGATTCGACCGGCTTGAGCCATAAATCCAGCATGGACTCCATACTAGACATACTGAAGCGCTTCAAAGTCACCCAGCTGGCCGGCCCCGTGCTCATCATCCTGATTCTGGCGATGATGGTGCTGCCGCTGCCGCCGGTGCTGCTGGACATCTTCTTCACCTTCAACATCGCCGTTTCGGTGATCGTGCTGCTGGTGGGGATCAATGTGCGCAAGCCGCTGGACTTTTCCGCCTTCCCCACCGTGCTGCTGGTCACCACCTTGCTGCGGCTGTCGCTGAACGTCGCCTCCAGCCGGGTGATCCTGCTGGAGGGCCACTCCGGCCCGGACGCCGCCGGCAAGGTGATCGAATCCTTCGCCCACTTCCTGATCGGCGACAACGTCGCCATCGGCATCGTGGTCTTCGTCATCATCACCATCATCAACTTCGTGGTGATCACCAAGGGCGCCGGCCGCATCGCCGAAGTGAGCGCCCGCTTCACCCTGGACGCGATGCCCGGCAAGCAGATGGCCATCGACGCCGACCTCAACGCCGGCCTGATCGGCGAGGACGAAGCCCGGCTGCGCCGCGTCACCATCGCCGAGGAAGCCAACTTCTTCGGCGCGATGGACGGTGCCTCCAAGTTCGTGCGCGGCGACGCCATGGCCGGCATCCTGATCATCATCATCAACATCGTCGGCGGCTTGATCGTGGGCATGGTCCAGCACGATCTGGACGCCGGCGTCGCCGCCAAGACCTATACCCTGCTGACAATCGGCGACGGCCTGGTGGCGCAGATTCCGGCGCTGATCATCTCCACCGCCGCCGGCATCGTGGTGTCCCGCGTGGGCACCGACAAGGACATGTCCGAGCAATTCCTCGGCCAGATGTTCACCAAGCCGCAAGTGCTCTACATCACCGCCGCGGTGATCGGCATGGTCGGCCTGATCCCCAATATGCCGCACTTCTCCTTCCTGCTGATCGCCGGCAGCCTGGGCCTGCTGGGCCGCATGATGGAGAAGCGCCAGAAGGCCGAGGCGCAGCAGGCGGAGCAGCAGCAACAGGCCGCGCCGCCGCCGGAACACACCACGACCGAAGTCAGCTGGAACGATGTCCAGCACGTGGACCAGTTGGGCATGGAAGTGGGCTACCGGCTGATTCCGCTGGTGGACCGCAGCCAGGACGGCGAACTGCTGCGCCGCATCCGCGGCATCCGCAAGAAGATCGCCCAGGAGCTGGGCTTTCTGGTGCCACCGGTCCATATCCGCGACAACCTGGAAATCAAGCCCAACGCCTACCGCATCCTGCTCAAGGGCGTGGAGCTGGGCCTAGGCGAAGCCTTCATCGGCCAATATCTGGCCATCAATCCGGGCCGGGTCAACGGCGAGCTGGCCGGCACCCCCACCACCGATCCGGCCTTCGGCCTGCCGGCGATCTGGATAGACGCCGGCAAGCGCGAAGAGGCGCAGAGCCTGGGCTATACCGTGGTGGACGCCAGCACCGTGGTGGCCACCCATATTTCCAATCTGCTGCAGACCCACGCGGCGGAATTGCTGGGCCGCGAGGAAGTGCAGGCGCTGATCGATCATCAGGCCAAGGAATCGCCCAAGCTGATCGAAGACCTGGTGCCCAAGGTGGTGCCGATAGGCACGCTGCAAAAAGTGCTGCAACAGCTGCTGACCGAAGGCATCCACATCCGCGATTTCCGCACCATACTGGAAACGCTGGCCGATCACGTGGCCACCACCCAGGACATCGACGAACTGACCAATATCGTGCGCACCGCGCTATCCCGCGTCATCGTCCAGCAATTATTCCCCGGCGAGCAAGAATTACCCTTGATGACCCTGGAGCCGACATTGGAAAATGTGCTGATGCAGGCGGTGCAATCCAAGACCGGCGGCGGCCTGGAACCGGGCCTGGCGGAAAATCTGCTGGCCAGCGCCGCCCAGGAAACCGAACAAGTGGAAATTCAAGGGTACAATCCGGTACTCTTGACCGCGCCGGGACTGCGGCCTTTGCTGGCGCGCTTCCTGCGCCGCGCGCTGCCGCAGCTGCGTGTTATTTCTCATAATGAGATACCGGACAATAAATCAATTCGTATAATTGCTGTAATTGGGGGAAGCAAGGGCTAATCGAACATGGTGGTGAAAAAGTTTTTCGGCAAAACCACGCGTGACGCGCTCAGACAAGTTCGAGAAGAACTGGGCGCGGACGCCCTGATTCTGTCCAACCGCCCCACCATGGGCGGCGGGGTGGAAATCATGGCGGTGGCCGACGCCGACGTCGCCAACCTCGCCACCAATCTGGCCACTTCCTCCAGCAAGCATCCGCCGCGCAACGCGCCGCCGGTGGTCAACCGCGCGCCGTCGCCGCTGCCCACCCCGGCCGGCGCCGCGGTCAACCGCGCCATCGCCCGCACTTACGCCATGCCGGTGGAGCCGCTGGACAGCCCGCCGCCGCCGCGCATCGAAGCGCAAGCGCCGCGTCAACGCATCGAGCCGGCCTTCGCGCCGGAGCCCCAGGCCGCGCCGCGGCCGGCCCAGCCGTCCTATCCGCCACAGTACGCGCAAGCCGCGCCCCAGCCCGCCGCCCCGCGCGTGCAGCCGCCTGCGCAAACCGCGCCGCCGCCCCGCCCCGCCGCGCCTCAAGTCGCCAACAACGGCGAGGAGCCGGAAGTGATGGCGCAGGAGCTGAAGCAGATCGGCGACGAGATCAAGCTGCTGCGCAGCCTGCTGCAAAGCCAGCTGGCCAGCTTCGCCTGGTCCGATATGGAGGGCAAGGCGCCCAATCGCCTGGAACTGTTCAAACACCTGCTGGCCATGGGCTTTTCCGCCCACCTGATCCGCCAGCTGATCGAAAAGATGCCGGCCCAGTACGAGGCCGATGTCGCGGTCAAATGGGCGCGCTCGGCGCTGATGCACAATCTGAAATGCGCGGACGCCGACAAGGAAATCATGGACCGCGGCGGCATCTACGCGCTGGTGGGCCCCACCGGCGTCGGCAAGACCACCACCGTCGCCAAGCTGGCGGCGCGCGCCACCATGCGCTTCGGCGCCCAGCACGTGGCGCTGATCACCACCGACAGCTACCGGATCGGCGCCCAGGACCAGTTGCGCATCTACGGCAAGATTCTCGGCATCCCGGTGTTCTCCATCCAGAACGAGGGCGATCTGCAGCTGACGCTGGCCGATCTGTCCAACCGCCACATCGTCTTCATCGACACCGTGGGCATGGGCCAGCGCGACGCCCGCGTGCTGGCGCAGATCGAAATGTTCCGCACCGCCGGCCGGCCGATAGAAAGGCTGCTGCTGCTGGCCTCCAACGCCGACGGCCAGACGCTGGAAGACGTGGTGCGCCGCTATCGCGGCGACGGCCTCACCGGCTGCGTGCTGTCCAAGATAGACGAATCGGTGGCGATGGGCCCCAGCCTGGACGTGATCATCCGCAACCGGCTGCGCCTGTTCTACATCACCAACGGCCAGCGCGTGCCGGAAGACCTGCACGCCGCCCACGCCGGCTTCCTGGTGGACCGCGCGATGCGTTCGCAGCAACAGCATTCCCCCTTCACCCTTCAGGCCGACGAACTGCCCATCATGAACGCGGCCCAGGCCGGATGGTTGTAAGCGCGATGCAGGATCAAGCCGCCAGCCTCCGCCTGCTCAGCGCCCGGTCCGCGCGCGCGCCCAGTTTCGCCTTCATCGGCTCCGCCAGCGCCGGCGCCAGCACCCTGGCCACCGAACTGGCGCTGGGCCTGGCCTACGCCGGCCAGCGGCCCTTGCTGGTGGACTGCACGCTGGGCCAGGTGCAGGCGCGCCGTCTGGGCGTGCCCACCACCGCCACGCTGGAAAGCCAGGTGCTGACCCTGGGCGGCCTGGACGAGATGATGATGAGTTCGCGCCAGGGCATTCAGTTGATCAATCTCTACGCGCGCCCGGAAGAGCGCGCGCTGTTCTCCGCCCAGCTATGGCTGAGGCTGGGCAGCGAATTCGCCGCGCTGGAGCGCGACGCCTCGGTGCTGCTGGTGGACGCCCCCAGCCCCGCCCACGACCCGGTGCCGGCCAGCGTGGCCGACAATTTGGTATTAGTGCTCACGCCGGCGGCGGAGTCGCTGACAACGGCCTACGCTAATATCAAGAGGTTGTCCGGCAGCTACGGCCGCCAGCGCTTCAATGTGCTGATCAACCGCGCGCGCCATCTGGAGGAAGCGCGCGAATTGTTCACCCGGCTGTCCGCCGCCACCGGCGAATTCCTGTCGGTGTCGCTGCGCTGGGTGGGCTTTGTGCCGATGGACAACGCGGTGCGTCGCAGCCAGACGCTGCGCCGGCCGTTGATGGAGGCGTTTCCGGACAGCGAGGCCGCGATGGCCTTCTCGCAGCTGGCCGCGGTGCTGCCGCAGTGGGACACCCAGGAAACGCCGCGCAGCGGCACCGGATTCATGGATTTGTTGATTGCCGCCTCGCGCGACTGGGCCGAGGCGGATGGAGTCAAACCGCTATGAGCTTGCCGTCCTTACGCCGAACCGGCTACGCCGCCGCCTCGCCTCCCGCCGAGATCGACGTGGAGGCCTACGCGCCGCTGGTCAAGAAGCTGGCCGGCATGATGATCGCCCGGCTGCCGGCCTCGGTCGACATCGACGACCTGATCCAGGTCGGCGTCATCGGCCTGATCGAAGCCGCGCGCCAATTCGACCCGGCCCAGGGCGTGATGTTCGAAACCTTCGCCAGCCAGCGGGTGCGCGGCGCCATGCTGGACGAACTGCGCCGCGAAGACTGGATGCCGCGCCAGGCGCGCCGCCACTCGCGCCAGATCGAAGACGCGGTCCGCCAGCTGGAACACCAGCTGGGCCGCTCGCCGCTGGAATCGGAAATCGCCGCGCAAATGGGGCTGGAGCTGGAACAGTATCAGGACATGCTGGGCGATTGCCGCGGCATGACCTTGCTGCATTTCGAGGATTTTTCCAACGACGACGGCGACGCGCTGCCCGACGCGGTGGCCAATGTCGCCGACGACGACTCGCCGGACCCGTTCGCCGCGCTGGCCGACGGCGGCTTCCGCCAGGCGCTGATAGACGGCATCAAGCTGCTGCCGGAGCGCGACCAGTTGGTGATGTCCCTGTATTACGAGCAGGAATTGAACTTGAAGGAAATCGGCGCGGTGCTCGGCGTCTCCGAATCCCGAGTCAGCCAACTGCACAGCCAGGCCATCGCCCGGCTGCGCGCGCGCATCAAGGACTGGCTCTGACCCTCCGCGCCCTGACGCGGCATAACATTAAAAACCGGAACTTCGCGTGGACAAGATAAGCATTGTAGCCATTCTGATGGGCCTGACCGCCATTATCGCGGGGCAGGCGCTGGAGGGCGGCAACATCGGCTCCCTGATGCAGCTGACCGCCTTCATGATCGTCATCGGCGGCACCGTCAGCGCGGTGATGCTGCAAAGCACGCCCAAGCAATTCGCCGCCGGCGTGCGCATGCTCAAATGGATCTTCCAGCCGCCGGTGCTGGATCACGACAAGATGATCCGCGAAGTCATCAACTGGAGCCAGACCGCGCGCAAGGGCGGCCTGCTGGCGCTGGAAGGCTACATCAATCTGCAAAAAGACCCCTTCATCAAGAAAGCGCTGCAAATGCTGGTGGACGGCGCGGAGCCTGACACCCTGCGCTCGGTGATGGACGTGGAGATCTCCATGTTCGAACACGCGCGCAAACAGGCGGCGCGCATCTGGGAATCCGCCGGCGGCTACGCGCCGACCATGGGCATTCTGGGCGCGGTGCTGGGCCTGATCCACGTGATGGAAAACCTGTCCGACCCATCCAAGCTGGGCGCAGGCATCGCCGTCGCCTTCGTCGCCACCGTCTACGGCGTCGGCTCCGCCAACCTGTTGTTCCTGCCCATTGCCAACAAGCTCAAACACCTGATCGCCTCGGAAGTCGCCTTGAAAGAGCTGGTGGTGGAAGGCCTGGTCTCCATCGCCAACGGCGAAAACCCGCGCATCATCGAAAGCCGTCTCAAGGGCTTCCTGGCGATGCACGAGTAAAAAGCGCGCGCCCGGCGCGCGCTTTCCCGCCAGCGGCCTAAGACCCTGTTCAATGTCTGCTGCGCTTCAGCGATACAGCGTTGAAAACAAGCTCAAAATGCTCATGTGCCACGTGCACATTCCGCTTTTTCGCTCGTTTTCGCCTTGTCTCGCCCTTGCTCGCGAGACTTTGAACAGGCTCTAAGCGGCCGCCTTCCTCCTCTCCACACTCCCCCTCCCCGTCGTCGTTTTTTGAAAGACAGGCCCCGCCTTTTTCGCTGCAATGGTCGGCGCGGCCAGACCCCTGGCCCGAAACCAAAGCAGCGCCCGCGCGCCGGCCCAGCGCCACAGCGAGGGAAAGCCCTTCTCCATCCCCTATTCCGCCTGGAACAGCAGATGAAAATATCGAGTCCGATATCCATCAAAACAATCTACGAACAATTGCTTCAACAGCCGGCGGCCAAGCAAGGCAAAGCCCAAGACCTGAGATTCGGCCTGAGCAAAAGCGGCGCCCTGGTGGTGTACAACAGCCGGCTGCACAGCCTGCTGCACCCGGATCAGACCAAACGCGCCAAGGCCTTCGTCCGGCAGCTCTGCCAGGACCCAAACGCGCAAGCCAATCTTTACCACGCCAAAAAGGCCTTGATCAGCCAAAGCCGCGTCGTGCACGACCACGCCAAATACGGCGATCCCACGGCGAACTTCAGGCAGGACGTCAGACAAAACAAAACCGTCACCACCTCCTCGCCTCAAGAAAAGCTCTTGTTCGAGCGGGATAAATCGCAAGTGTTGTCCGGCAGCGTCGCTCCGCTGATCGGCAAGGGCGTGCTTTCCGTCGAAGGCGGCGCCCAGGCCTCCGCTCCGGCCGGCGTCGTCGACTGCGTCCGCCACGACCGGGAGGGCGATAAAAAAGGCGGCGACGCCGTCTCCTCCGACTTCATCCAGTACTCTCACGGCGGCCAGGCCAAAGCCAAGGAGCTGATTCCCGGCACGCCGATCGGCAACTATTACAATAAATTCCAGTTCGGCGACACGCTGCGGCTGATCGAAATCGGCAACGGCCTGCAAGGCACGGTGGGGGTGAAGTTCGACACCGGCGCGCTACGGGACGGCGATTGCTGCCTGTTCAACTCCGGCGCGCTCTCCGGCTGCACCATGGTCTACGCGCTGAAAGCAGGAATGCTTTACGCCTATCACGCCGGCACCGTGAAAAACGGCGACGGAGAATGGGAGACGGCGACCGACGGCGCGCGCTCCATTGTGGACGCCCATAGACGGCTATGCGGCGACCAAGCTCCGCCAGACCGTCCGGTCGGCAATAACCGCGAACTGGCCGCCTTTCTTCGCGATCACTTCGATCACGCGATGATGGTCTACAGCGGCAAGGGGGAAACGCCGGATCTAGCGGACAGCGGCCATGTCCACCACTTTGACTACAACAAGACGCCGCTGGGGCAAGAGCTGGCCAGCGTCGGCAACGCGTTGGCGCTGCTCAAGAAGACCGGCGACAGCCTGAGCCTTGAGTTCCTGGGCGACAGCATGCGGATCAATCACAACTGCGGCGTTCATTCACAGGACGCCGAAATTTACGCGGTCGACATGAGTCGGCTTTGAGCCCACGGCCAATCAGCTACGCGCCGCCGCTACTGGAAAAACTGCTGTAGGTAATCGACGAAAGCCCGGACCTTGCCCGGCACGTGCCGCCGCGCCGGGTACACCGCCGACAAGTCCAGGCAGTGCCAGTCGTAATCGCTGAACAGCGGCACCAACGTGCCGTCCGCCAGGCCCTGTTCCACCAGAAAACGCGGCTGCAGGATCACCCCCATGCCGTGGACGGCGGCGTCCGTCAGGATGTCGCCGTTGTTGGCGCGCAGCATGCCCTTGACCTTGACCCGGCCGCTGCTGCCGTCCGGCGCGGTGAAATCCCATAGATTGGGCTGCGCGGTCAGCGCGTACAGCAGACACTGATGCTCGGCCAGATCCGCCGGCGTCGCCGGCGTGCCGCAGCGTTGCAGATAGCTGGGCGCGGCGACGACCAGATCCCGTATCCGCGCCAACCGGCGCGCCACCAGGGAAGAGTCGGACAGATTCGACACCCGCAGCCCCAGATCGAAGCCCTCCTCCACCAAGTCCACCCGCCTATCGTTCAAGTTCAGCTCCACTTCGATCTGCGGGTACTGCAGATGAAAGCCCGCCACCGCGCGCCCCAGATAACGCATGCCGAAGGACACCGGCGCCGACACTCGCAAACGCCCCACCGGACTGCTGGCGCCGTGCGATAAACGCGCGTCCAGATCGTCAAGCTCGGCCAGCAGGCCGCCGGCCTGCCCCAGATAGGTCTCGCCCGCCTCGGTCAGCGACAAACGCCGCGTGGTGCGATGCATGAGCCGCACGCCCAGACGCCCTTCCAGACTGGACACCAGCTTGGTCACCATCGCCCGCGACAGCTCCAGCCGCTCGGCGGCGGCGGCGAAACTGCCCAGCTCCGCCACGCAGACGAAGGCGCGGATTTCCGAAAAGCGGTCCATGATCATTTCCTATTGGTAAACAATATTTTTATTAATAGCGGATTTATTGAGTTTTCTCTACATGGTCAAATGCACTCCATCGCAAACTTGATTGGAACCCACCATGAACCGCTTCCAGAACCCCGCCCTCGGCACCCTGATCCTGCGCCTGTCGCTGGGCCTGATGTATCTGTCCCACGGCCTGCTCAAGCTGCTGGTGTTCACACCGGCCGGCACCGCCGGCTACTTCGCCAGCCTGGGCCTGCCCGGCTTCGTCGGCTACCTGGCCATCCTGGCCGAAGTCGGCGGCGGCCTGCTGCTGCTGTCCGGCTTCTTCGCCCGCTGGGTGGCGCTGGCGCTGACCCCGCTGCTGCTCGGCACCATCGTGCTGGTGCACGGCGCCCACGGCTGGATGTTCGCCAACGAAGGCGGCGGCTGGGAATACCCGGCCTTCCTGATCGCCGGATCGCTGGCCCTGTTCTTCCTCGGCGACAACAAGCGCCAGGCCTGAAACAACGGCGCCTGACCGCCTCCAAGACGGCGGCCCTCTCGAGAGGCCGCCGTTTTTCATTTCGCGCATAACAAAAATGCAACAGCCGCCCGGCCGCGGGCCCCGCCGCCAAGACGCTCGCATTTCCACGCCAAACCCATCCCCGTCGCAGCCCGCCTCGTCCCTCCGCCATCGTCTCCGCGCGAACTAGTGCAAATACGTGAATTCCTACTTGCGCAATTTCTTGATTGCCATCAAGCTGCACCGTTATTTCGATGTAGTTAAACTACAATATTGGCATCATATCGCCAGCTGGACAGTAAGCGTCTGTACTGTTGCCGCGCGATGGATGCCGCAGCGCCATCGAATCAAGACAGGCCTTTCCGTACGGTGTACCCTATCCGGCACGCCACGCGGAACCGCTCATGAAGAAGCAGGCCGACGCTCGTAATAAAACAACTGATAAATTCCCGATCTGAGGAGTTACATATGAGCACACCCTTGCCAAGACTGAAGATCCTCGCCCCCCTCTCCGGGTGGCTGGTCGCCCTGGACACCGTCCCGGATCCGGTGTTCGCCGGCAAGATGGTGGGAGACGGCATCTCGCTGGACCCCACCTCCTGCAGTCTGCTCGCGCCGGTGTCCGGCGTCGTCAGCAATCTCCATTCCGCGCACCACGCGCTCACCATCACCTCGCCCGAAGGCGTGGAAGTGATGGTGCACATCGGCATCGACACCGTGATGCTCAAAGGCCAGGGCTTCCAGCCGCTGGTGGAACAAGGACAACGCGTCAGCGCCGGCCAGGCGCTGATCGACTTCAATCTGGACATGGTGGCGCGCAACGCGCAGAGCCTGCTGACCCAGATCATCATCACCAACGGCGACGAAACCGTCAGCGCCATGCACCGCGCCAGCGGCTTGGCCGAAGCCGGCAAGACCGCGGTGCTGGAGTTGGAGCTGGCCGGCGCGGCCGCCGCCGCCGCGCCCGCGGCCGGCGGCGCCAAGCTGCTGTCCCCGGAAATAGAAATCACCAACCCCGCCGGCCTGCACGCCCGGCCGGCCGCGGTCTTCGCCAGCAAGGCGAAAAGCTTCCAGGCCGACATCCACCTGCTGCTGGACGAGCAGTCCGCCAACGCCAAATCCGTGGTCGGCGTGATGGGCCTGTCCACCCGCAACGGCGACAAGGTGCGCATCGAAGCCGTCGGCGCGGACGCCGAACAGGCGCTGGCCGAGCTGACCCAGCTGCTGCTGGACCGCTGCGGCGAAGCCGAAGACGAAGCGCCGGCCGCGCCCGCGCCCATCGCCGCCGTCGCCCAACAACAGGAAAGCGCCGAGCTGCTGGTCGGCGTCGGCGCCTCTCCCGGCCTGGCCATCGGCCGCGTCTATCATCACCGGCTGCAGGAATTCGACGTGCCGGAATTCGGCCAGGGCGCCAGCCTGGAACAGCAACACTTCGCCCGCGCCACCGAAGAAGCCGCTCAGCAGATCGACGCGGTCAAGAGCCAGCTGACCGACAAGGCCAAGCAGGCCATCCTGTCCATGCACCAGGAACTGCTGCAAGACCCGGACCTGCTGGCGCAGACCTACGCCGGCCTGGCCGACGGCAAATCCGCCGCCTGGTCCTGGCGCGCCGCCTTCAGTTCCTACTCCGCGCGGCTGGAAGCGCAAGACAACGCGCTGCTGCGCGAACGCGCCAACGACATCCGCGACGTGGGCCGCCGCGTGCTGGCGCTGCTGGCCGGCGTCAAGCAGGCCAGCCTGGACGTGCCTGCCGGCTCCATCCTGATCGCGGAAGACCTGACCCCGTCCGACACCGCCGCGCTGGACCCCAACAAGGTGCTGGGCTTCTGTACCCGCACCGGCGGCGCCACCAGCCATGTGGCCATCCTGGCGCGTTCTCTGGGCATCCCGGCGATCTGCGGCATCTCCCAGGCCGCGCTGGCCCTGCCCGATAGCGAACAAGTCATCATCGACGGCGGCCGCGGCACGCTGCGCATCGCGCCGAACGCCGAACAGCTGGCCACCGCCGAGGCGGAGATCGCGCAGATCGCGGAGCGCCGCGCCGCCGAGGCGGCGATGTCGCAGCGGGAAGCCCGCACCAGCGACGGCGTCCGCATCGAAGTGGTGGTCAATATCCGCAACGCCGCCGACGCGCGCGAAGCGGTGGCCAAGGGCGCCGAGGGCGTGGGCCTGCTGCGTTCGGAGTTTCTGTTCGACAACCGCGACACCCCGCCCAGCGAGCAGGAACAGGCGGAGGAATACTGCGCGGTGGCCCGCGCGCTGGGCAAGGAGCGCCCGCTGGTGGTGCGCACCCTGGACGTGGGCGGCGACAAGCCGCTGTCCTACCTGCCGCTGCCCAAGGAGGACAACCCCTTCCTCGGCCTGCGCGGCATCCGCGTCAGCCTGGAGCGCCCGGACCTGCTGCGCACCCAGTTGCGCGCCATCCTGCAAGCCGCGCCGCTGACCCGCTTGCACATCATGTTCCCCATGGTGGCCTCGCTGGACGAACTGCGCGCCGCCAAGGCCGTGCTGGCCGAAGAGCAGGCCGCCAGCGGCCAGCATGACGTCAAGGTGGGCATCATGGTGGAAGTGCCGTCCGCCGCCGTCATGGCCGCGCGCTTCGCGCCGGAAGTGGACTTCTTCTCCATCGGCACCAACGACCTGACCCAGTACGTGCTGGCGATGGACCGCGGCCACCCGCAACTGGCCAAGCAGGCCGACGCGCTGCATCCGGCGGTGCTGGCGATGATCGCAATGACTTGTAACGGCGCCCGCGCCCACGGCAAGTGGGTGGGCATCTGCGGCGGCCTCGCCTCCGACGAGCGCGCCGCGCCGCTGCTGGTGGGCATGGGGGTCAGCGAGCTGTCGGTCAGCACGCCGGCGCTGGCCGCGGTCAAGGCCACGCTGTCGCGCTGGAGCGCGGCGGAGTGCGAGGTTCTGGCGCAACAAGCGCTGGCCCTGTCCACGGCGAGCGAAGTCCGCGAACACCTGAACGCGCAAGCCCGATAAACGAGACTCTCCGGCCATCCGGAGCGATGTAGGGCGGCGAGTGCGCCGCCCGCTATTTCCTACGCTGTTGAGCAAGGAATGAACCACCATGTTTAGTCAATCATTCGCATTTCTGCAAAAGATCGGCAAAGCGCTGATGCTGCCGGTGGCCGTGCTGCCGGTGGCCGGCCTGCTGCTGGGCATAGGCGCCACCGATTTCCACACCCAGAACACCATCGCGCTGGCCATCCTGTCGCTGATGAAGAACTCCGGCGACGTGATCTTCGGCAATCTGCCGCTGATCTTCGCCGTCGGCGTGGCGCTGGGCTTTACCGAAAACGACGGCGTGGCGGCGATCGCCGCCGTGATCGGCCACCTGGTCACCACCGTCACCCTGGGGGTGATGGCCGGCCTGATGGGGGTCAAGCCCGACACCATCATGGGCCTGCCGTCCATCCAGACCGGCGTGTTCGGCGGCATTCTCGCCGGCGGCCTGGCGGCCTATATGTTCAACCGCTTCTACCGGATCAAGCTGCCCGAATACCTGGGCTTCTTCGCCGGCAAGCGCTTTGTGCCCATCATCACCGCCATCAGCGCCATCGCGCTGGGCGTGGCGCTGTCCTTCATCTGGCCGCCGATAGGCAACGGCATCAAGAGCTTCTCGCAGTGGGCCGCGGTCAGCGATCCGCGCACCGCCGCCACCGTCTACGGCCTCGTAGAACGGCTGCTGCTGCCCTTCGGCCTGCACCATATCTGGAACGTGCCCTTCTTCTTTGAAATCGGCGCCTTCCCGGACGCGATCAGCGGCAAGATGATACACGGCGACATCAACCGCTTCTTCGCCGGCGATCCGACCGCGGGCATCCTGTCCGGCGCCTTCCTGTTCAAAATGTTCGGCCTGCCGGCCGCGGCCATCGCCATCTGGCATTCGGCCAAGCCGGAGAACCGCGTCAAGGTGGGCGGCATCATGATTTCCGCCGCGCTGACCTCCTTTTTGACCGGCATCACCGAGCCCATCGAATTCTCCTTCCTGTTCGTGGCGCCGGTGCTCTACCTCCTCCACGCCTGCCTGGCGGCGTCGGCGCAGTTCATCGCCAACACCCTGGACATGCACATGGGCTTCACCTTCTCCCAGGGCGGCATCGATTTCCTGATGTTCAACCTGATCGGCGACAAGGCCAAGCACGCCTGGTACGTGTTCATCCTCGGCCCGATCTACGCGGCCATCTACTACGGGGTGTTCCGCTTCGTCATCGCCAAGTTCAACCTGAAAACCCCGGGTCGCGAGGACGAGAGCGCCGACGCCGGCGCGGCGGTCAGCGAAGACGCGCGCGCGCGCGAACTGGTTCTGGCCTTTGGCGGCCGCAGCAACATCAGCAGCCTGGACGCCTGCATCACCCGCCTGCGCATCGCGGTGCGGGAGCCGGCCAAGGTCAACCAAGCCAAGCTCAAGAGCATGGGCGCGTCAGGCGTGGTGGTGGTGGGCAACGGCATCCAGGCCATCTTCGGCCCGCAGTCGGAAAACCTGAAAACCGATATGGAAATCTATCTGCGCGGCGCGGGCGCGGACGCCGAAATCGACGCCCCGGCCAGCGCGCCGGCTCCGGCGGCGCAAGCGGCGACGCCGACGCCCGCAGCGGATCAAGGCCAGGCCGCGGCGCTGCGCCAGGCGCTGGGCGGCGCGGCCAATCTGGCCAAGGTGGAAGCCATCGCCCATACCCGCTTGCGCGTGGAGCTGAAGCAGGGCTCGCTGCTCAATCAGGACGCGGCCCGAGCGGCCGGCGTGGCGGCGATGCTGGAAGTGGCGCCCGGCGTCTGGCATTTGATCGTCGGCGATCAAGCCGCCGGCCTGGCTCAAGCGCTTCAAGGCTGAGCGAACCGAAACGATCCGCACCACGTAAAAACGCCAGCGCAAGCGCTGGCGTTTTTTATTGGCGGGGCCCGTCTCGGCTATAAGGCGAACAACTCGCGCAGATGGCGCGCCACGCCGGCTTCGCGGTTGCTGCCGATGCGCGGCACATCCGGCAGTTGCTCGGCCAGCCGCGCCTGGGCGTTGCCCATCATCCGCGGGTGGCCGGCGGTGCGCAGCAGTTCAATATCGTTCTGACCGTCGCCAAAGGCCAGGCAATGCGCCTTGTCCAGGCCCAGATCCGACAACACCAGCTCCAGCGCGTGGCCCTTGGATACCCCGGGCGCCATCACCTCCAGGCAATCGTCGGCCGAGAAAGTAATGTACAGCTCATCGCCGAAGGCCTGGTGCAGCTTGCGCTCCACCTCCAGCAAATACGCGTGCTCGCCGATGTAGAGCACCTTGCCGACGCCCTCGCCGCCGTGCCCGGCCAGATCGGCCAATTGATAGCGCAGGCCGGAATCGGCGTGGAAATTGAGTAGATACTGGCAGGGTTGGTCGATCAGCCAGGCGTCGTCCAGATAGAAATTCAGCACCGTGCCGGCGGCGAACTCCGGCTGCGCCAGCCGGCGCACCAAGACGGGATCGATATCCTGGCGATGCACCAGCTTGTCGTCGGGATCATGCACCCGCGCGCCGTTGGACGTGATCAGGTGAGCGCGGATGCCCAGCGCCTGGCGTATGCCCTGCACGTCCAGATAATGACGGCCGGTGGCGATGGCGAAACGCACGCCGCGCGCCTGCAGGGCCTGCAAGGTGCTGGCGGTGAAATCGTCCACCGCGTGATTGGGGTCCAGCAAGGTGCCATCCAGATCGGATGCGATGAAGTGATACACCATCAAACTCCCGCGACAACAGAAGCGCACAGTATACGCCCGCCCGGCGGCGCTGCCCATCAATGCGAGCGAGCGCTTTCTGGTCCGAACCGGGATCAGCCGGGCGCGCTCTCCCCGCCGAACTGCTCATAGGCCTGCAAGGCCTCCGCCGCCGTCATCAAGGAAGGACCGCCGCCCATATAGACGGCCACTTGCAGCATCTCCATGAATTCGGCGCGGCTGCAGCCCAGTTCCACCGCCGCCTTGGCATGGAAGGCCAGACAGCCGTGGCAGCGGTTGGCGATGCCTATGGCCAGCGCGATCAGTTCCTTGGTCCGGTTCGACAAGGCGCCGTCCGCGTGAGCGGCCCGGCTCATCTGGCCGAAGCCTTTCATCGTTTCCGGGATTTCCTTGCGCAGCTTGCTCAACTCCGCGCCCAGTTCCGCACTCAAATCAGGGTAATGAAGGCTCATGCTCGTCTCCTTAACATAACAATATATATTATATTTAATCATATATTGAAAGATGAAAGCAAGCCGCAATGCAAAAAGCCGAACTCATCGAGTTCGGCTTTTCAGGCAGCTGGTGACCAGCCGCCATGGACGGCATGTAAAACGCCTCCGCCGCCCACTCGGCCTAAATCCCCTCCCTGCCCGACAAGGCCAGCAAACGCTCCTTGCGGGTTTTGCGCATGCCCACCAAGCTGATGACGATCCACAACACTTGCGCCAGCAATGAAGCCAAGTTGAAGGCGTAACACAGCGAGATCAGCAGCAGCATCGCGCCAATCAGATTGAAGCCGCTATAGCTGTAGTCGCTCAAGTCCACCAGCCTCCATTGCAGCAGGCTGTAGGCCAGGAGATAGAAAAACACCCCGATCAGCCCTATCCAGTCATACCACATCATCGCTCACCATCCTTGCGGTGTTCCGCCTTATTGGACCTGACGAGGCACCCATTCGTCCCATTCCCGCCGTTGCAGCAATTGCTCCCCCTCCCAAGCGCTTTGCTCTGCCTGAATGCGAAAATGATGGGCATCCGCCGTCAGCCTCAACTCGCTCTCCACCCTGACCCGCCAATCACCGCGGCCGGCGCTATAGCTCCACTTCACCACCCCGCTGGCCGATAAAGGCTGCTCGGGCCGGATACGGTAAATTTCCTCGCAGCTTTGCGCCACTTCCAAACCATGGTCGTCAAAGCGATAGTGGCCGAAGTCGTCGCGAATCTCGGTGCGCACCTCGCCGCTCATCGCGTCCTCGATGATTTCGCGGCTGCTGGCGGGAGAGCGCAAATAACTCAGCGCCAGCGGCGGCGCGCCTTCCGGCTCGGCAAAGGGCTGCGCCACCACGGTGCTCAGATCATGCACCGGCAGGCTGAGCGTGGCGCCGGCCAGGTCCAATGTCAGCCGGGCATGATCCGCTGCCGGCCAGATCAGCGGGAAGTAAGCGCTGGAGACGCTCAAGCGCAGCCGATGGCCCGCCGGCAGACGGTAGCCGCAATCATCCAGTTGCAGCCGGATATCCATCCACTCGTCCGGCCTGACCGCCCGCCGCTGTTGATAACCGTCGCGCAGCGCCAGGTTCAGCACCCCGTAACTGATGCGGGTGACCGCGCCATCCGGCGCCACATCGTTGAGCCGCACCGCCAGTTGACCGCTGGGGCTGTCGCACTTCAGCCGCAGCCGCAGCGTCGGCGCGCCCAACAGCGGCAGCTCCCGCTCCAACGCAGGGCTGTCGAACACCAGCGAGCCGGCGTCGTCGCGACGCTGATCCAGCGGGAACTCCGGCCCCAGCCAGATCACGCAGTATTCGCCGCAGGCGGCGCCGGTGGTCAGCGGCGAACGAATCGCGGCCTCCCCCTCGCTGGCCATGTCCGGCCGCAGCTCGCCCGCGGCGTTCAGCCCCCACTCCCTTCGCTGAACATGCGGGCTGGGCCAGGCCGGGTCGCGCAGCCAGACGCCCGGACGTGCGGCATAACTGGCCCGCGGCGGCGCCGCGTCTTGCAGATACAGGGTGACCGGGTCTTCCGCCATGATGCCGGTGTCGATATCCTTCAGCCAGTAGTCCCACCAGCGCAGCGCTTCCTGCAAAAAACCGATCGCCGGATCCGGTACTGCGAAGTGCGGATACTTATGGGCCCACGGACCGATCAGCGCTTTTTTCGGGCAGCTCAGATGCCGCATCATCCGGCCGACGGCGTTGTGATAGGCGTCTCCCCAACCGCCCACCGCGTAAACGGCGGCCTTGATGCTGCTGTAATCGGCGCAGATGGAACCATGCCGCCAATAGTCGTCGTCGGTCTGATGGCTCAGCCAGGTTTTGAGCAACATAGGCATCCGCTCCAAGCGTTGCAGCCAACGCTCCCGCCAGGCCTCGCCCACCAACAGCGGATCGGGCGCGGCGGCGCAATAGCTGAACATGGTGCCGGCCCAGCCCAGGTTTTCCAGCAATAGCGCACCGCCCTTATAGTGGATGTCGTCGGCGTAGCGATGGTCGGTGGAGCATAGCGTGATGATGGCCTTCAAGGCCTCCGGTTGGCGGGCCGCCACTTGCAGGCTATTGAAGCCGCCCCAGGAGATGCCCATCATGCCGACCTTGCCGCTGCACCATGCTTGCGCGGCGATCCAGGCAATCACCTCCAGCGCATCGTCCTGTTCCTGTTGCAGGTATTCATCGACGAAGTCGCCATCGGACTCGCCGCAGCCCCTCATGTCCACCCTAAGACATGCATAACCGTGGCCGGCGAAGTACGGGTGAGTCAGTTGGTCGCGCACAGCCGTGCCGTCGCGCTTGCGGTAAGGCAGGTATTCCAGAATCGCCGGCACCGGGCTGGCTTCGGCGTCCATCGGCAGCCACATCCGCGCGGCCAATTGGCAGCCGTCAGCCAGCGTGATGGTGAAGTGCTCCACTTCGCGAATGGCCCGCGGCAGCTGAGTGACGGTTTTCATGATCGCGTCTCCTTGACGACTACGGGCGCGTCGGAAGGCGGACATGTCAGCTTGCCGGAACGCACCAAGGCGATAAGCGACAGCATGCAGCCCATGATGATGAGCAAGGCCGGCAAACCACCTAGATTGGACATCATTTTGACGCCATCGACGCCGCCGGCGTAACTGGTCATCACCCAAGACACCACGCCGATCACCCCGCCCCACACCACTTTCATGCCCATGCCCGCTTTTTCGGCGCTGTCTGAGGAAAAACCGGCGGTGCACAGATTGCTGATAGCGTCGGTATTGCTGTCCGCCGCAGTGACATAGTTGAGGAAGGCGATGAACACCACCATGGCCACCATCAGTTCGCTCAAGGGCATCTGGCGGATGATGGTGTACAGCACATTCTCCACGCCCTGGCTCTCCAGCACGCCTTTGAGCAGGCCGGCCTGGCCCAAATCAATGGATAGGGCCGTTCCGCTGAAAATCATGATCCACAGCGCGGTGAAGCCGGCCGGCAGCAGCAAATTCATCACGATCACCTCCCGCACGGTGTAACCGCGGGAGATCTTGCCCAGAAACATGGCGCTGATCGGCGCCCAGGCAAACCATACCGCCCAATAGAAGATGGTCCAGGAGCCCGCCCAACCATCCTGGCTGGCCGCGCCGGTGGACAGGCTTAACCGAAAGAACTGGTTCAAATAGTTGCCAAACGACTCCAGGCCAAACGCCAGGATGAAAGTAGTCGGCCCAAAAATCAGCAAAAACCCGGCCAGCCCCAGCAAAACCCAGGTATTGACGCTGGACAACCAGCTCAGCCCGCGTTGCAAGCCGCTGAGCGCCGAGCAGACAAAGGTCACGACAATGCAGGCAATCACCAGGCCGATGCTGAACGGGCTGGCAGGCAGGGGCAGATACTGGTTGATGCCGCCCACCAGCGCCAAGGCGCCGGTGCCCAGGCTGGACGCCATGCCGGCCACCAGAGAGTACAAAGCCAGGGCGTCGATCAATTGCCCGCTGCGGCCCCCCACCCAGCGTCCCAGCAAGGGCCGCAACATGCTGCCTACCGAGAACGGCAGCTTGAGGTTGTAAAACACCAAGCCGAACAGCAGGGCCGGCACGGTGTAAATGGCGTAAGGGGTGAATGTCCAGTGCAGAAACATGGCCGACATGGCAAAACTGGCGGCCTCGGCGCTACCGGCGCGCAGGCCATACGCCGCCGGCGGGTAGTACAGGTGGTAGATCGGCTCGGCCGAGGTCCAGAACAGCACCCCAACCGCCATCGTGGTCATCAAGGTGACGGCGAACCAGCGCTTGCGACCCAACAAGGGCAAGGCGTCCGCACCGCCGATGCGCAGCTTGCCTATCGGCGAGCAGTAGACCCAGACACAGGTCAACAACAGGCTGAAACTGGCTAGGCTGAATAGCCAGGAAAAGTGGCCCAGTATCCATTTATTGGCTGCGCCGGCCAGACGGAGGAAGACCGACAGGTCAAGATAGCTGAGCAGCAAGGCCGCCAACAGCAGCAAAAAGGTGGGCCAGAATACCAGGGGCCGGATGCGATGATGGCTACGCATGGTTTGTCTCCTTGATGGAGCCTGCCGCCGCTGTCGCCCCTGGGGCGGCGGTTCTGATGCCGGCGCGGCTTGCAGGCAAGCCTGGGCTATTACCCAGGCCAAACCAGTGTCGGCGATAAACCCAAGCCGGGACAAACGATAGTTTTAGATAGATTTATGTTTTCAGCTCATCAATCAAGCCGTGTGATCGCCATCTTGCAGGCGTGAGGCCACCATCCGATGTCACCGCCGCATCACCGCCAGCGAGGCCAGCCAATCCGCGAACAATCTGGTGGCCGGCTTGGGCCGCCTCCGTTCCGGCAGCAACAAGTAAAAAGCGCCGCTCATCGTCACCTTGGCGTCCGACGCCATCACCAGCGCTCCGCTGGCCAGATAGCTGTCGATCAGATGCCCCCAGGCCAGCGCCACCCCCTGCCCGGCCAGCGCCGCCTGCACTGCCAAATGGTGGTTGGTCACGCTCAATTGTCTGGCGGCCGGTCTCCAGGCGATGTTTTGGGCGGCAAACCACTGCGGCCAGTTGAACCAGTCGCGCTGACCGCCATCCATGGTGATCAGCGTCTCGTCCAACAAAGCCGCTGGCTGGGCCGGACCGGCCGGCAAATAGCCCGGGCTGCAAACCGCGTACATGTGCTCATCGAACAAGGCCACCGCATCGGCGTCCTTGGGAGGCTGACGGAAATAGTAAACGCCGAGGTCGAATTCGAATGCCTGCAGCTCTTGAATATTATCATTGGCCAGAATGCGGATTGAGAGGTCGGGCTGAGCTTGGCGGAAGGCGGAGAGATTGGGCATGAGCCACAAGGAGGCGAGCGCGGTGGAACAGGCCACCGTCACCTGCTTGTCTTGCTGCCAATGCATCAGACTGGCGGTGGCGCCGGCCAATTGCTCCAGGGCGGAGCGGACTTCGCTCAGGTATTGTTCGCCGGCCGGAGTCAATTCCACCTTGCGGGTGCCCCGCTGCAGCAATTTGCACCCCAGATAGTCTTCCAGTAACTGCAGCTGACGGCTGACCGCGCCTTGCGACAGATTCAGTTCACCGGCGGCCTGGGTAAAACTGGAGAGCCGGGCCACAGCTTCAAAAGCGATCAGGGTATAAAGAGGCGGCAGCGGTTTCATGGCCTCATTATGGCACGCCCCCCAAAACCGGCGACAGGACAGACGTCCGCCGCCGCAATGCAAAAAGCCGAACTCAACGAGTTCGGCTTTTCAGGTATCTGGTGGCCAGTCGCGGAATCGAACCACGGACACGCGGATTTTCAATCCGCTGCTCTACCAACTGAGCTAACTGGCCATCACTGCTGCGCTGTCGCGCCGTCAGAGCCACGCATTTAATCAGAGGACGAATTCAGAGTCAAGGAATAATTGCAAAAAAACGAACCGCGGCGGCGCGGGAAAAGCAGGCGGGCGGGCCCTCTGAAACGACCGGCCCGCCGGATCAAAGACTTAGATCGCATCCGGCTGACGGGATGGATGCGCGTCGGCGAAAGCCGGCAGTTGCTCCAGCGCGTCCGCAACGCGGACGATGTGCGGATACGCGCTCAGGTCCAGGCCGAAACGCCGGGCGCTGAACACCTGCGGCAACAGGCAGACATCGGCCAGCGTCGGCTGCTCGCCCGCCGCGTAACGGCTGGGCGATTCCGCCAGCGCTTGCTCCAGCGCGTCGAAGCCGGTGCGAATCCAGTGCCGTATCCACGCCGCCTTGCCCTCTTCGTCCTTGCCGTACTCGGTCTGAAGATACTTGCCGACTCGAGTGTTCTGCAAGGGATGGATGTCGGCGGCGATGGCCAGGGCCAGCGCGCGGACCCGCGCCCGCGCCGCCGGAGCGGACGGCAACAGCCGCGGCGCATCCGGATAGGCCTCGTCCAGGTATTCGCAAATGGCCAGGGACTGCGCGATCTTGACCCCGCCGTCGTCCAGCAACGGCACCAGCCCCTGCGGATTGATGGCCAGATACTCGGGGCTGCGCTGCTCGCCCTTGAGCAGATTGACCGCTTGATAGCGGTAATCCAGCCCCTTGAGATTCAGCGCGATGCGCACCCGGTAAGCGGCGCTGGAACGGAAATAACCGTAGAGCACGCGCTCAACCATGTTTCACCACCGTCTGCTCGATGGCGCCGAAGACGCTGGCGCCGGCGGCGTCCTTCATCTCGATGCGCACGCGGTCGCCCACCTTCATGAACGGAGTCGTCGGCGCGCCGCTCTCTATGGTTTCTATCATCCGCTGTTCCGCCAGGCAGCAGGAGCCGACGCTGCGGTCGTGATTGGACACGGTGCCGGAGCCGATGATGGAGCCGGCGGCCAGCTCGCGGGTCTTGGCCACGTGCGCCACCAGTTGCGGGAAGCTGAACTGCATTTCCACGCCGGCGTTGGGACGGCCGTAAGGCGCGCCGTTGTATTCCACCAGCAGCGGCAGATGCGCCTTGCCGTCGCGCCAGGCGGCGCCCAATTCGTCCGGGCTCACCGCCACCGGCGAGAAAGCCGTGGCCGGCTTGCTCTGGAAGAAGCCGAAGCCCTTGGCCAGCTCGTTGGGGATCAGATTGCGCAGGCTGACGTCGTTGACCAGCATCAGCAGGCGGATCTGGCCCGCGCAGGCGTCGGCGTCCGCGCCCAGCGGCACGTCGCCGGTGATCACCGCCACCTCGCCCTCGAAGTCCAGGCCCCAGGCCTCGTCGCGCAGCGGGATGGGCGCCAGCGGCGGCAGGAAGGCGTCGGAGCCGCCCTGGTACATCAGCGGGTCATGGTAAAAGCTGGCCGGCACCTCGGCGCCGCGCGCCTTGCGCACCAGCTCGACATGATTCAGATAGGCGCTGCCGTCCGCCCATTGATAGGCGCGCGGCAGCGGGCTGTGGCAGCGCTCCGGCTCGAACGGGAAAGCGCCCGACACCTCGCCCGCGTTCAGCGCGGCGTAGACTTCCTGCAGCCGCGGCGCCAGCGCGTCCCAGCCGTCCAGCGCCTGTTGCAGACTGGCGGCGATCTGCGGCACCGCCACCGCACGGGACAGGTCGCGGCTGACGACCAACAACTGGCCGTCTCGGGTTTGATTCTGATATGTGGCGAGTTTCATCTTCTATTCTTTCTGCAGCTGGGCAGCTGAAATTCCAGTGATACGGGTATGACATGAAAGCTTCGTTTGAGGAGCATTTCGTCGCGAGCGGGCTGAGGTCGAAACGAGAAGCGCAGCGGTACAAATGGTACCGCGAACATCACAGTTTCGAGATCAGCCTGCGCAGTAGAAATGAACTCAAACAATCAGGGCTTGGGTTTCCAGCTGTCCACATACTGGGTCCACTCCACCGCCGGCATCTGCGGCCCCTGCTCCAAGGCGTCCCGCGTGTCTATCATCACCGCCACTTCGTCGGTGAAGGTCTTGGGCTCCGTCATCGCCTTGGCGAAGGCCTTGGGATGCGGCCCGTGAGTGAAGCCCGCCGGGTGGAAGGTCAGCATGCCGGGCTTGATGTTGTCGCGGCTGAAGAAGTCGCCGGCGTGATAGAAGATCACTTCGTCGTAATCGTCGTTGTTGTGATAGAACGGGACCTTCAAAGCGCCGGGATCGGATTCGATCGGCCGCGGCACGAAGGTGCAGATCACAAAGCCGTCGGCGACGAAGGTGGTGTGCGCCGATGGCGGCAGATGGTAGCGATGGCTCATCAGCGGCCGGATGTCGCGCCAGTTGATGCGGGCGACGGAATGATTGCCGTGCCAGCCTATCGCGTCCAGCGGATTGAACGGGTAAGTCACGGTGGACAGCGCGCCGCGGCGCTTGATCACCACTTGCCACTCGTCCTCGGTCTGCTGCGCGCGGAAGGCGTCGTCGATGGACGGCACGTCCAGCATCGCCTCGTCGAAGATGGCGTGCGGTCCCACCAGGCCCTTGTCCGGCAATTGGTAGGCGCCGTTGCTGGCTTCGATCAACAGCATGGTGGTGGGCGCGGCCGGTTCGATGCGCCAGCTGGTGGAGCGCGGCATCAGAATGTAGTCGCCGTCGCGGTAGCTCAGGTGGCCGTAATCGCAGAACAGCTCGCCGCTGCCGGCGTGGATGAACAGCATGTCGTCGCCGTCGCCGTTGCGGAACAGCTGGGTCATCGCCTGATCCACGCTCCAGATGCGCAGCTTGCATTGCGCGTTGTGCAGCACCAGCGGCGCGGCCCAGGGCGCGGCGACGCTCTTGGGCAGTTCGTTCAGATCAAAGGCGCGCGGGCGCAACGGGCCTTCCCAGGCGCTCCAGCCGGTGGGCGGATGCTTGTGGTGCAAATGAGTGGCGGGACCGAAAAAACCGCTGCGGCCCACTTCGCGCTCATAGATGGCCGTGTCCGGGAAATCGGCGTGGGCCTGGCGCGAGACGGTGCCTTCGCGGTGGGGGTACTGAATCCATTTACGCATGGTGTGTCCTTCAATCCCGCCGCCTGGGCGGCGGGATGGCATCGATGAACTGCGGGCTTTAGATGACGCCGCGGCGGATCTGGTCCTCTTCGATCGACTCGAACAGGGCGCGGAAGTTGCCCTCGCCAAAGCCCTCGTTGCCCTTGCGCTGGATGATCTCGAAGAAGATCGGCCCGATCACGGTCTCGGTGAAGATCTGCAGCAGGATGCCGGCGCCGTCCACCGGCGCGCCGTCCACCAGGATGTGGTTTTTGTGCAGGCGCGCCAGGTCTTCGCCATGGCCCGGCACCCGCTCGTCCACTTTTTCATAATAGGTGTCCGGGGTGTCGAGGAAGCGGGTGCCGGCGGCTTTCAGCGTTTCCACGGTGCGGTAGATGTCGCGGGTGGTCAGCGCGATGTGCTGGATGCCCTCGCCGTGGTATTCACGCAGGAATTCCTCGATCTGGCTCTTGTCGTCGGAGGATTCGTTGATCGGGATGCGGATTTTGCCGCAGGGGCTGGTCATCGCCTGGGACACCAGGCCGGTGAGCTTGCCCTCGATGTCGAAGTAACGAATTTCGCGGAAGTTGGCGATATCGGTGTAGAAACCCGCCCACTTGGCCATATTGCCGCGGAACACATTGTGGGTCAGGTGATCGATCTCATACAGGCCCACGCCTTGCGGATGCTGGTCTACGCCGTCCAGCGGCTGGAAGTCCACATCGTAGATGCTGTGTTCCGGACCGTAGCGATCGACGAAATACAGTGCCGAGCCGCCAATCCCCTCCACCGCCGGAATATTCAGCTCCATGAAGCCGATCGGGCGCTCGTATTTCTTGGCGCCCTGGGCCAGCGCGTATTCATAGGCCTTGGCCGCGTCCTTGACGCGCCACGCCATCGCACAAGCCGACGGGCCGTGCTCGTGGCCGAAATCGTTGGCCGGCTGCGACGACTCGCCGTTCAAGATGAAATTGATGTCGCCCTGGCGGAACAGGCTGACGTTCTTGCTGCGGTGGCGCGCCACTTCGCTGAAACCCAGCGACAGAAACAAGGCCTTCAGTTTGGCCAGGCCTTCGGCGCTGGGCGCGGTGTATTCGACAAATTCAAAGCCGTCGGTGGCCAGGGGGTTTTGCAGTATGGTTTCCATTTTCATCTGTTTCTCCTGTTGTAGATGAGTGTGCGGCCGCTGGGCGGCGAGCGGAGCGTGGCGCCGCTCTGAACCGGCGACTTGATCTGGTATTCCGCGCAACAAGCTTGTTTATAAACAAGTAACAGTAGCTTTTGATGACATGTCTTGTGATAGTCTTGTCATGACATGTTGTAAAAAGCCCTGTGCAACGCATTTGGCTTCGCGTGGAAAAGTCGGAAGGGAAAAGACTGAATGAGGAGAAAGGCGCTTGCCGCGCGCTGGTTTGACTTGCCGCGACGAACGACAAGCTTCTCCTCAGAATGTGAATCTTATCTCCGCCGTCTTATTCACTCGACAAACCCCGGTGCTTTTTTAGCGCCGTGTGTAGAATGCGTTTTTAGGCTTTTTATTCTATGGAAACTACGGGGCAATTTTCTTGCTAAATACCAAGAAACCAGTAATAACTAAGTATAAAACACTAATATTTTGCCTCTTTTAGGAGAAAACATGCCAAGTCTTACATTAGATAAGACAGACTTGCGTATTCTGGCCGAACTGCAACACGACGGCCGCTTAACCAATGTGGAATTAGCAGAACGGGTGGCCCTGTCTCCATCCCCATGCCTGCGTCGCCTAAAGCAGCTGGAGGAATCCGGCGTGATCCGCCAATACGTGGCGCTGCTGGACCCGGCCCGCATCGGCCTGGGCCTGCAAGCCTGGGTCAGAGTCACGCTGGAGAAACGCGGCAACGCGCATCTGCAAAGCTTCATCGAATCGGTGCAAAGCTGGCAGGAGGTCATCAATTGCTTTGCGATGACCGGCGAGATGGATTATCTGCTGCAGGTGTACTTCGAGGACATGGAGCACTTTTCGCGCTTCGTGATGGACGAGCTATTGCAACACCCCGGTGTCGCGGATGTGAAGTCCAGCTTCGTGCTCAAGGAGATCAAGCGGACCACCTCGCTGCCGCTCGGCCAGCTGCGTGGTCTTTAAGGCGGCGCGGCCCCGAACCGCATACGGATTTGAAAAAGAACGGCCCGGAATACCGGGCCGTTTTGCATGGGAACGCGTCCCGATTCACAAACCTAGCCGCTGCCAAATGGTGGACACCAAGCCGGCCTGATTCAGCGTGTAGAAGTGCAGACCCGGCGCGCCGTGCTGCAATAAGCGATCGCACAACTCGGTCACCACGTCCAGGCCCAGTGCGCGGATGGACGCGCTGTCGTCGTAATAGGCCTGCATGCGCTGGCGCAGCCAACGCGGCACTTCCGCGCCGCACATGTCGGAAAAACGACACAGTTGCCCGAAATTGGAGATCGGCATGATGCCCGGCACGATGGGAATATTCACTCCCCGGCCCTGAACCTCGTCGACGAAGCGGAAATAGGCGTCGGCGTTGAAAAAGTACTGGGTCATCGCCGAATTGGCTCCGGCGTGGACCTTGCGCACAAAGTTGCCGATGTCGTCCTCGGCCGAGCGCGCCTGCGGATGGAACTCCGGATAGGCGGCCACCTCGATGTGGAAATGGTCACCGTGCTCGGCGCGAATGAATTCGACCAACTCGTTGGCGTAGCGGAATTCGCCGGCCGCCACCATGCCGGACGGGATGTCGCCGCGCAGCGCGACGATGTGGCGGATGCCGTTGTTGCGGTATTCCTTGAGGATGGCGCCGATATTCTCGCGGGTGGAGCCGATGCAGGACAGGTGCGGCGCGGCGGCGTGGCCTTCGCTGCGGATTTCCAGCACCGTCGCCAGCGTGCCGTCGCGGGTGGTGCCGCCGGCGCCGAAGGTGACGGAAAAGAACTGCGGCTTGAACTGGGCCAGCTGCTGGCGCGTGGTGCGCAGCTTGGCGATGCCTTCCGGCGTCTTGGGCGGAAAGAATTCGAAACTGAAGGTTCGGCTCTGTGCTGTCATGATCTCTCTGCATCTCCCTGCGGGAGACTCCTTTGTTTTTATAGGTTGGCCGCGATCCGCAGCAGCGGACAAGAAAAAACGGACAGCACCATTCTAATAGCCCTGTCCGTTTTTCTATCGTTATAAAAATCAATAACGATAGTGATCCGGCTTATATGGACCTTGCTTGGGCACGCTGATGTAGGCGGCCTGTTCGTCGGACAGCTCGGTCAGCCTGGCGCCGATGCGGCCCAAGTGCAGGCGCGCCACCTTCTCGTCCAGATGCTTGGGCAAGACATACACCTGTTTGCCGTATTGCAGGCCGTTAGCGAAGATTTCCACCTGAGCCAGCACCTGGTTGGTGAAGGAGTTGGACATCACAAAGCTGGGGTGGCCGGTGGCGCAACCCAGATTGACCAGCCGCCCCTCGGCCAACAGGATCACTCGCTTGCCGTCAGGGAAAATGATGTGGTCCACCTGCGGCTTGATATTGTCCCACTGGTACTGGCGCAGGCTGGCGACTTCGATCTCGCTGTCGAAATGGCCGATATTGCAGACGATGGCGTTGTTGCGCATCTTCTTCATATGTTCGTGGGTGATCACGCCGACATTGCCGGTGGCGGTGACGAAGATATCGGCCTGGTCGGCCACTTCGTCCATGCGCACCACGCGATAGCCTTCCATCGCCGCCTGCAACGCGCAGATCGGGTCCACTTCGGTCACCCACACCGTGGCGCCCAGGCCGCGCAAGCTCTGCGCGCAGCCCTTGCCCACGTCGCCGTAGCCCAACACCACCGCCACCTTGCCGGCCACCATCACGTCGGTGGCGCGCTTGATGCCGTCCACCAGCGATTCGCGGCAGCCGTAGAGGTTGTCGAACTTGGACTTGGTCACCGAGTCGTTGACGTTGAAGGCCGGGAACGGCAAACGCCCCTCCTTCTCCAGCTGATAGAGCCGGTGCACGCCGGTGGTGGTTTCCTCGGTCACGCCCTTGATGTGCTTGAGCCGCTTGGAATACCACTGCGGGTCTTTTTCCAGATAACGGGCGATGGCGGCGAACAGCGCGGTCTCTTCCTCGTTGGACGGGTGGCTGATCGCGCCGCGATCGCTTTCCGCCTTGCTGCCCAGCATCAGCAGCAAGGTGGCGTCGCCGCCGTCGTCCAGAATCATATTGGCGGGCTCCTGCTCCGGCCATTCGAAGATTTTGTGACTGAACTCCCAGTATTCGTCCAGGCTCTCGCCCTTGAAGGCGAATACCGGAATGCCGGCCGCGGCGATGGCGGCGGCGGCGTGGTCCTGGGTGGAGAAGATATTGCAAGAGGCCCAGCGCACTTCCGCGCCCAGCGCCACCAGGGTCTCGATCAAGACCCCGGTCTGGATCGTCATGTGCAGACTGCCGGCGATGCGCGCGCCGCGCAGCGGCTGGCTGTGCCGGTGCTCATCGCGCAAGGCCATCAGGCCCGGCATTTCTGTTTCGGCAATCGCCAGTTCCTTGCGGCCCCAGGCGGACAGATTGATATCGGCAACATGAAAATCGGTGAAATCAGCCATCGCGAGCATTCCTTAGTTCACGCAGCCGGCCAGGATGCGGCTCACCCGCTCCCGTGCCCGGCACGGTTTTGATCAGGTGAGCGCCGTTGAAACGGGAGCGGCCCGAGCCTGGGGATGGATCATCCTCGCAGCGCCCCTCGGGCCGACCGGCCGCCGGCGGCGTGGACACGCGGACGGCGACGTTTCGATTATACCTATGCCGCTCGGAAAAGGTAGGAGTCTGCATGCCAAGAAGATACACTAGCCGCTTGCCGATTCATCCTCGCCCCATGACTTTCGACTTCACCCCGCTGGCCGCCCTGTCCGGGATCGCCGCGCTGATTTCCACCGCCATCGCCGCCATCGCCTGGTATCGCCGCCAGTTTCCCGGGGTGCGCTGGCTGGCGCTGCTGATGAGTTCGGTGGCGTTCTGGGCCGCCGGCGCGATGTGCGAGCTGTCCGCCGCCAGCCTGTCCGCCAAGATCGCCTGGTCCAAGCTGGAATACCTGGGCACGCTGAGCACCCCGGTGCTCTTCCTGCTGCTGGCGCTGGACTATAACCGCATCCAGCTGAGCCGGCGCTGGCTGGCGGCGCTGTTCGCCCTGCCCTTGCTCTGCCTGCTGCTGGCGTTCAGCAACGAAAGCCACCAATTGGTGTGGACCGGCTACCGGCCCAGCCCTTCCGGCTACAATCTGCTGATCTACGGGCACGGCCCGGCGTTCTGGATCGGCGTCGCCGGCTATTCCTACCTGATGATGCTGATCGGCTCGCTGATGCTGATCCGCGCGCTGCATTACTACCCGGCCCACTTCCGCGGACAATCCATCGTGCTGATGGCCAGCGCCTGCGCGCCCTGGCTGGGCAACATCCTTTACCTGAGCGGCGCCATGCCCTTGCAGGGCCTGGATCCGACGCCGCTCGCCTTCACCGTCACCGGCCTGGTGTTCGCGCTGGACCTGCTCTACCTGCGCCTGCTCTACTTGGTGCCGGTGGCGCGCGCGCGCTCCTTCGAAGCCATGGGCGACGGGGTGCTGGTGGTGGACGACGAGCTGCGCATCCTGGACCTCAATCCGGCCGCCGCGCGGCTGCTGGGCCGGCCCGGCCGTCAATTGCTGGGCCAGCCCTTGCCGGCGGACTGGCCGCGAGAGCAGATCCTGCGCGGCCGGGAGCAATCTCTGGAGCTGTCCTTGCAAGACGGCGCGCGCATCCTGGACCTGCGCGTGTATCCGATCGCCCAGCAGCCTCAGCCTCACTCCAGCCGCATGCTGGTGGCCCGCGACATCACCGAGCGGCGCCGGGCCGAGGAGGCGCTGCGCGGCGCCAATCAGACTTTGGCCCTGCGCATCGCCGAAATCGAAGCGCTGCAGGCGGCGCTGCGCGAGCAGGCCTTGCGCGATCCGCTGACCGGTTTGTACAACCGCCGCTATCTGGACGACACCTTCGCCCGCGAACTGAGCCGCGCGCGCAGCGAGGGCGCGCCGCTCAGCATCGCGCTGATCGATCTGGACGATTTCAAGCGCATCAACGACAGCTTCGGTCATTACTTCGGCGACGAGGTCTTGCGCCGCCTGTCCGCGCTGCTCGCCGAAGACGGCCGCGGCGGCGACATCCTCTGCCGCCTGGGCGGGGAGGAGTTTCTGGTGCTGATGCCCGGCTGCTCGCCGTCCCAGGCCTGGGAACGCGCCGAGCGCTGGCGGCAAGCCTTCGCCCGTCAGCCCCACGGCGCCGGCGACGACAGTTTCTGCGCCACCTTCTCCTGCGGTCTGGCCGCCTTCCCCGTGCACGCGGACAGCCCGGCCGCCCTGTACCAGGCCGCGGACCGGGCTTTGTACGCGGTCAAGGCCGGCGGCAAGAACGCCTGCCGCCTGAGCGCGGCCCTCTAGCAAGACACAAAAAAACGCCTGTCCGTGGACAGGCGTTTCTTGGCGCGAAGCCGAGCGCGGTTTACAGACCGGCGTCGGCGCGCAGCGCTTCCACCTTGTCGGTGCGCTCCCAGCTGAATTCCGGCTCTTCGCGGCCGAAGTGGCCGTAAGCGGCGGTCTTGCTGTAGATCGGGCGCAACAGGTCCAGCATCTGAATGATGCCTTTCGGGCGCAGATCGAAATGCTTTTTCACCAGCTCGACGATCTTCTCGTTCGGAATCGAGTTGGTGCCGAAGGTGTCCACCGCGATCGAGGTCGGCTCGGCCACGCCGATGGCGTAGGAAACCTGGATCTGGCACTGGCGCGCCAGGCCGGCGGCGACGATGTTCTTCGCCACGTAGCGGCCTGCGTAGGCGGCGGAACGGTCCACTTTGGACGGGTCCTTGCCGGAGAAAGCGCCGCCGCCATGCGGCGCCGCGCCGCCGTAGGTGTCGACGATGATCTTGCGGCCGGTCAGACCGCAATCGCCCATCGGGCCGCCAATCACGAAGCGGCCGGTCGGGTTGATCAGGAATTTGGTTTCCGGCGTGATCATATCCGGCGGCAGCACCGGCTTGATGATGTCCTCGATCACCGCCTCGGTCAGCGTCTTGTGATCGATCTCCGGGGTATGCTGGGTGGACAGCACCACGGTGTCGATGCGCTTGGGCAGGCCGGTGGCGCCGTCGTAGACGCAAGTGATCTGGCTCTTGGCGTCCGGGCGCAGCCACGGCAGGCGGCCGTCCTTGCGCAACTCGGCCTGACGCTGCACCAGACGGTGCGCGTAGTAGATCGGGAACGGCATCAGCGTCGGGGTTTCGTCGCAGGCGTAGCCGAACATCAGGCCCTGGTCGCCGGCGCCCTGGTTCAGATCCAGGCCTTCGCCTTCGTTGACGCCCTGGGCGATGTCCTGCGACTGCTTGTCGTAGCAAGCCATCACCGCGCAACCGCGGAAATCGAAGCCCAGCGCGGAATCGTCGTAACCGATGCGCTTGATGGTTTCGCGGGCGATCTTGATGTAATCGATATTGGCGCTAGTGGTGATTTCGCCGGCCAACACCACCAGGCCGGTGTTCACCAGGGTCTCGGCGGCGACGCGCGCGTGCTTGTCCTCGCGCAAGATGGCATCGAGGATGGCGTCGGAGATCTGATCGGCGACTTTGTCCGGGTGTCCTTCCGACACCGACTCAGATGTAAACAGATATTCGCTCATTTATTATTCGTTCCCGAAAAATGCAAAACCTTGTGATGATAAAATAGGTCGCTTTAAGACCAAGACTGAGCTTCATATGTCTAAGCTAGTCCATTTATTGCTGTCTTTCCTGGCGCACCTGCCTTTATCCTGGCTACAAGGCCTAGGTGCCGTTCTTGGACGACTGACTTATCATGCGTCCCCCCGCTACAGAGCACGGCTCCGGGAGAACCTAAGTTCTAGTAAAATCTGTGGAAATTATCAGCTTTTACCGCGTTTAGTCAAACAAAGCGCCGCGGAAACCGGAAAGGGCGCGCTGGAACTGGCCATCGCCTGGTGCCGCGAGCCGGACGACATCGCCGCCATGGTCCAATCCTGCTCCGGCTGGGAGCACGTCGAGGCGGCGCTGGCCAAGGGCCACGGCATCGTCTTCGTCACCCCGCATCTGGGCAGCTACGACATCGCCGGCCGCTACATCAGCTCGCGGCTGCCGTTTCCGCTGACCGCGATGTACCGCCCTCCCAAGATGGCTTGGTTGGAACCGGTGATGCAGGCCGGCCGCGCCCGCGGCAAGGGCAAGACCGCGCCGGCCACCGGCGCCGGCGTGCGCGTGCTGATGAAGGCGCTGAAATCCGGCGAAGCCACCATCATCCTGCCGGACCAGGTGCCCGGCAACGGCGAGGGCGTGTGGGCGCCGTTCTTCGAACGCCCGGCCTACACCATGACCCTGGTGCCGCGACTGGCGCAGATCAGCGGCGTGGAGACCTTGTTCTTCGTCGGCGAGCGCCTGCCGGGCGGCCAGGGCTTCCGCGTCCACATCGAACCGCCGGCGCAAGCCTTCAGCGGCGACAAGGAACAGGACGCCGCCCAGCTCAACGCCCAGGTGGAAGCGCTGATCCGCCGCTTCCCCAGCCAATACCTGTGGAGCTATAACCGCTATAAATGTCCGCCCGGCGTCAGCCGGCCGGACGCGCAATAACAGGGATCCAAGACAAACCGTCACGAGCGGCTTGAGAGCAAGGCGCCCCCGTTGGACATTGGCGCACAGCGACCGAGATAGTACAAACAGTACAGCGAGGGAGCGCGCACGGAGCAACGCAGCTATCGAGCCGCGCAGTCGGTTTGTCGAGCATCCCAACAAGGAAATCTATGAAATTCGCTTTTGCCCTGCTATGGCTCATCCGCCTGCTGCCGATGTGGGCGATCGGCCTGCTGGCCCGCGGCCTGGGCAATGTCGCCTACTGTCTGGCGCGCGACCGCCGCCGCGTCGGCATGATCAATCTGCGCCTGTGCTTTCCCGAGATGCCGGTGGCGGAACGCCGCCGGCTGATCCGCCGCAATTTCCAGCACATGATACGCATGGTGCTGGAGTACGGCGTGGTCTGGTGGAGTTCGGCCGCGCGCATCGACAAGCTGGTCGAGATCAAGAACCTGCACTACGTCACCGAACTGCGCGAACGCGGCGAAGACGTGATTCTGTTCTACCCTCACTTCATCGGCTTTGAAATGTGCGTGTATTCGCTGAACCAGCACATCCCGCTGGTCAGCGTCTACTCCCACCAGAAGAACGAGGCGCTGGACCGCCAGATCTATCAGGGCCGCCAGCGTTACGACAACGCCTACATCGTGTCCCGCCAGGAGGGCCTGCGCCCCATCATCAAGGCGATGCGCAAGGACCACGCGCCCTTCCTCTATCTGCCGGACCAGGACTTCGGCGTGCGCGACTCGGTCTTCGTCGACTTCTTCGGCGTCAAGGCCGCCACCATCACCGGCCTGTCCCGCATCAGCAAGCTGGCGCGCGCCAAGGTGGTGCCGGCCATCGCCCGCCGCGTCGGCGACCGCTTCGAGCTGGAGTTCTACCCGCCGTGGGACGACTATCCCAGCGAGGACGTGGAGGCCGACACCCGCCGCATGAACGCCTTCCTGGAGCAGCGCGTCCGTGAAATCCCGGACCAGTACTTCTGGCTGCACAAGCGCTTCAAGAGCCGGCCGCAGGGCGAGGCCCGCTTTTACTAAGAACCTGTTCACGATCTGCTACGTGTCGGTAGAGACATTGTGCGATGAGTGCCCGCTTTGAAATGCTCATGTACCGCTTGACCATTCCGCTTTCTCAGCTGTTTTCGCCTTGTCTCGCTCTTACTCGCGAGATCGTAAACACGTTCTAAGCAAGGCGCCGCAACGCGGCGCCTTTTTCAATCAACTGCCGGCCTCGGCGAAGGCGTCCATCAGCAAAAAAGTGCCCGCCTGTCGCTGCCGGCTGTCGATCTGCGGCACCAGCCGCCGGAAATGTTCGGTTTGGCAATGCCGATCCAGGGCCTCCCTGTCCGGCCAGGTCTCGATGAAGACGAAATGGCCGGGGTCTTTCTGATCGATGAACAGCTCATAGCCGATGCAATCCGGCTCTTGCCGCGTCTTCTCCACCAGTTCGCGATACAGCGGCATCACCTCGGCCACGCGGTCCGGCTGAATGAAGTCCTGAGCAATCACTTTCAACATCCCGTCCTCTCCCTTCGTCTCATCGCGCGGGCCTCGCTACGCCGCCGCGCCCTTCCCCCCCAAAAAAAACAGCGCGGACGGGAAATCCCGTCCGCGCCGCGTATTGCGTCCGCCCAGCCCGGCTAGGCCCGTCGCCGCCAGAAATAGCGATAGACGTAGCCCGGAAACGCGAACACCAGGAATAAGGACAAGGTGGTCACGTAGAACTGCCAGTTCTGCGACTGCACCGGCATCAGCCGGCTTTCCAGCAGGTAGGCGAAACCGCCCACCAGCAGATACAGCGCCGTCAATTCCAGAAAGCGCCAGCCAAAATGCTTGTTGGCCACTTTCCACACTCCGCCCACTTTCTGGGTCAGGAACGGCAGGTTCGCCGCCGCCAGGGCGACGATCAGCAAAACGATGACGCTGGATTGCATGGTGGACAGGCCTTAAATCACGGTGAGCGATTGACGCACGACTTGCAGGCACAGCTCCATCGCGCGTTCCGGCAGCAGGCCGATGAAGAGCAAGGCCAGCGCGTTCAGCGACAGCACCAGTTTCATATCGCCGCGCACCACGATGTCGCTGCGGTCTTCGGCGTCGTCGAAGTACATCGCCTTCACCACGCGCAGGTAGTAGAACGCGCCGATCACCGACATCAGCACCGCGAAGATGGCCAGCTTGATCATGCCGATGTCGACGATGGCCTTGATCACCGCGAACTTGGCGTAGAAGCCCACCAGCGGCGGGATGCCCGCCATGGAGAACATGGTCAGCAGCATCAGCAGCGCATACCAGCTGTTGCGGCTGTTCAGGCCCTTCAGATCGTCGACCTTCTCGCATTCGAAACCGGCGCGGGACAGCGCCAGCAGCATGCCGAAGCTGACCAGCGACATCAGCACATAGCTCAGCGCGTAGAACAGCGCCGCCGAGTAGCCGACCTTGGTGCCGGCCAGCACGCCCAGGAGCAGGAAGCCCATGTGCGAGATCGTCGAATAGGCCAGCATCCGTTTGATATTGGTCTGCACGATGGCGGTGATGTTGCCGATGGCCATGGACAGCGCGGCCACGATCACCAGCATCTGCTGCCAGTCCGCCACCAGCGCGTCCAGGCCCTGGGCCAGGATGCGCAGCGTGAACACGAAGGCCGCCAGCTTGGGCGCCGCGCCCACCATCAGCGTCACCGAAGTCGGCGCGCCGTGGTAAACGTCCGGCACCCACATATGGAACGGCACCGCGCCCAGCTTGAAGGACAGGCCGGCCACGATGAAGACCAGGCCGAAGACCAGCAACACGTCGTTGGCCTTGTGCGCGGCGATGGACTTGGCGACCGTCGCCAGTTCCAGAGAGCCGGTGGCGCCGTAAACCATGGAGATGCCGTAGAGCAACAGGCCGGAGGCCAGCGCGCCCAGCACGAAGTACTTCATCGCCGCCTCGGTGGCCTGCACCGAATCGCGCTGCAGCGCGATCAGCGAGTACAAGGCCAGCGACAGCAGTTCCAGACCCATGTACAAGGTCAGGAAGTGCGAGGCCGACACCATCAGGTTCATGCCCAAGAGCGCGAACAGGGCCAGCGAGAAGTACTCGCCCTTGAACAGCTGACGGTCGGCGGTGTACTGCCGGCTGTAGATCAGCACGATGGCGGTGACCGCGTACATGGCCAGCTTGACCACGCCGCCCATCGGATCGGCGACGAACATGCCGGAGAAGGTGACCACCGGCTGCGCGGTGAAAGTCATCACCTGCGCCACTGCCGCGCCCAACAGGCTCAGCAGGGTCAGGCCCAGGGTGATGCCGCGCTTTTCGTCCGAAACGAACAGGTCCGCCATCAGCACGAACAGAATCGCGCCGGCGAGGAACATCTCGGGAATTGCCGGTATCAGGTTGAGATCAGCCCAATTCATTGTTTCCATTCCTTCCGCGCTTACAGCTTGCTCTGCGAGACATGCAGGATCAGGTCATTGACCGACAGGTGCATTTTCTCGACGAAGGCTTGCGGATACAGGCCCATGCCCAGCACCGCGATGGCCAGGATGGCCAGCACCAGGAACTCGCGCTTGTTGACGTCGGACAGCTCGGCCACATGGCTGTTGCCCACCTCGCCGAAGATCACGCGCTTGTACATCCACAAGGTGTAAGCGGCGCCGAAGATCAGCGTGGTGGCGGCCAATACCGCGTACCAGAAGTTCACCTGCACCGCGCCCATGATCACCATGAACTCGCCGACGAAGCCGGAGGTGGCCGGCAGGCCGGAGTTGGCCATCGCGAACAGCATCATGAAGGCGGCGAAGATGGGCATCTTGTTGGCCACGCCGCCGTAGTCGGCGATGTTGCGGCTGTGCACGCGGTCGTACATCACGCCGATGCAGAAGAACATCGCGGCGGAGACGAAGCCGTGGGACACCATTTGCACCAGCGCGCCTTCAACCGCCCACTGGTTCAGTTCGGAACCGGTGAACAGGAACAGGCCCAGGGTGACGAAGCCCATGTGCGAGATGGAGGAATAAGCCACCAGCTTTTTCATGTCGGACTGCACCAGCGCCACCAGGCCGATGTAGACCACCGCCACCAGCGACAGCGCCACCATCACGCCGGACAGCTCGCGCGCGGCGTCAGGCAGGATGGGCAGCACGAACCGCAGGAAGCCGTAAGCGCCGATCTTCAGCGTGATCGCGGCCAGCACCATGGAGCCGCCGGTCGGCGCTTCCACGTGGGCGTCCGGCAGCCAGGTGTGCACCGGCCACATCGGCACCTTCACCGCGAAGGACAGGAAGAAGGCGACGAACAGCAGAATCTGCACCGTCAGCGGGATCTTGGCGATGTCGTGGAAAGCCTGGATGTCGAAGGACTTGCCGGCCTGGAAGTACAGGTAGATCAAGGCCACCAGCATCAGCAGCGAGCCGAGCAAGGTGTAGAGGAAGAACTTGATCGACGCGTACACGCGACGCGGGCCGCCCCAGACGCCGATGATCAGATACATCGGAATCAGCATGCCTTCGAAGAAGACATAGAACAGGATGGCGTCCAGCGCGGCGAAGGCGCCGTTGATCAGACCGGACATGATCAGGAAGGCGGCCATGTACTGCGACACGCGCTTCTGGATCACCTGCCAGCCGGCCACCACCACCAGCAAGGTGGTGAAGCTGTTGAGCACCACGAACAGCATCGAGATGCCGTCCACGCCCAGGTGATAGTTGATGCCGAGGGATTCGATCCACGGCTTCATCTCGACGAACTGCATGCCGCCGCTGAGGTTGTTGAACTCGGTGAACAGCGGCAGCGACAGCAGGAAGCCCGCCAGGGCTCCCGCCGCGGCCAGCCAGCGCGCCAGCGACGCGCGCTGATCGCCCCCCGTAGCCAGCACCAGCAACCCGGCCGCGATAGGGGTCCAGATCACCAGAGACAATAGATTTGTGAACATAGTCAAACCCAAGTTGTTATTCCAATCCCGGAGCCCGGGCTCAACGCCAGATCAGTTGCCAGAACCACATCGTCATCAGCGCCAGCACCCCGATGATCATCGCGGTGGCGTAGCTGTAGATGAAACCGGTCTGAGCGCGGCGGATGAAGCCGGAGAAAGTCGCCACCAGCTTGGCGGTGCCGTTCACCAACAGACCGTCGATCAGCAACATGTCGCCCACCTTCCAGAAGAAGGTGCCCAGAGCGCGCGAGCCCTTGGCGAACACGGCGAAATAGATCTCGTCCAGGTAGTACTTGTTTTCCAGGATCTTGTTCACCAGGCTGAACTTCTGCTTGATGGCGGCCGGAATCTGCGGCGCCTTCATGTAGAAGAACCAGGCGGTGGCCACGCCGGCCAAGGCCAGCCACAGCGGCAGCGTGCTCAAGGAATGCACGCCCATGGCGGCGGCGCCGTGGAACTCGCGGGCGATCTCTTCCATCGCCGGATGCAGTTCGTGGTTGACGGCGATCACGCCCTTGAAGAAGTCGCCGTACAGCAGCGGCTCGATCGCGAAGTAACCGACCAGCACCGACGGAATCGCCAGCAGCACCAGCGGCAGGGTCACCACCCACGGGGACTCGTGCGGCTTGTCGTTCGGACCCAGACCATGGTGATGGTCGTGATCGTCATGGCCGTGATCGTGATGATCGTCCTTCTTCTCCATCCAGCGTTCCTTGCCGTGGAAAACCAGGAAGTACATGCGGAAGGAGTAGAAGGCGGTGACGAACACGCCGGCGATCACCGCGAAGTAGGCGAAACCGGCCGCGGACAGATTGGACGCGTGCACCGCCTCGATGATGGAGTCCTTGGAGTAGAAGCCGGAGAAGAACGGCGTGCCGATCAAGGCCAGCGAACCCAGCAGCGAAGTTAGCCAGGTGATGGGCATGTACTTGCGCAGGCCGCCCATATTGCGCATGTCCTGATCGTGATGCATGCCGATGATCACCGAGCCCGCCGCCAGGAACAGCAGCGCCTTGAAGAAGGCGTGGGTCATCACATGGAACATCGCCACCGAGTAGGCCGAGGCGCCCAGCGCCACGGTCATATAGCCCAGCTGCGACAGCGTGGAGTAAGCCACCACGCGCTTGATGTCGTTCTGGACCACGCCGAGGAAGCCCATGAACAGCGCAGTGATGGAACCGGCGACCATGATCACGTTCAGCGCGGTGTCGGACAGTTCGAACAGCGGGCTCATCCGCGACACCATGAAGATGCCGGCGGTCACCATCGTGGCCGCGTGGATCAGCGCCGAGATCGGCGTCGGGCCTTCCATCGAGTCCGGCAGCCAGACGTGCAGCGGGAACTGCGCCGATTTGCCCATCGCGCCGATGAACAGCAGGATGCAGGTCACGCTCAGCAGCGACCATTCGGTGCCCGGAATCAGGCTGATGGTCTTGTTAGCAAGCGCCGGAGCGGCGGCGAACACATCGCTGTAGTTCAGCGAGCCGCCGAAGTAGGCCAGCACCAGGCCGATGCCCAGCAGAAAGCCGAAGTCGCCGACGCGGTTGACCAGGAAAGCCTTCAGGTTGGCGTAGATCGCGGTCGGACGCTTGAACCAGAAGCCGATCAGCAGATAGGACACCAGGCCCACCGCTTCCCAACCGAAGAACAGCTGGATGAAGTTGTTGCTCATCACCAGCATCAGCATCGAGAAGGTAAACAGCGAGATATAGCTGAAGAAACGCTGATAGCCCGGGTCTTCCTGCATGTAGCCGATGGTGTAAATATGCACCATCAGCGACACGCTGGTCACCACCACCAGCATCATCGCGGTCAGCGAATCCACCAGGAAGCCTACGGAGAACTCGTAGCCTCCCACCGTCAGCCAGGTGTAAACCGGACCGTTGAACACTTCAGCCTGCCCGGTCAGGAAGGCGTGAAGCACCTTGAGCGACAGCGCGGCGGACAGCGCCACGCCGGCTATCGTCACGACGTGCGAAGCGCGCCGGCCGATGGCCCATCCAAATAGGCCTGCAATGATGGAACCCGCCAGCGGGGCGAGTGCAATCAGCAGGTATAAGCTCTTCATATCCATGCTTGTGTGCTTTGTGTAGGTTCCGGTTTGCCTTAGCCTTTGAGGCTGCCCAAGTCTTCAACGTTGATGGTGCGCAGATTGCGGAACAGCACCACCAGGATGGCGAGACCGATCGCGGCTTCGGCCGCGGCCACCGTCAGGATGAAGAATACGAAGATCTGGCCCGCCGTATCCGACAGGTAATGCGAGAACGCGATGAAATTGAAGTTCACCGCGAGCAGCATCAGCTCGATGGCCATCAGCAGCACGATCAGATTTTTCCGGTTCAGGAAAACGCCCAGCACGCCGATGGCAAACAGGATTGCGGCCAGCACCAGGAAGTGAGTCAGTGTCAGCACATTTCCTCCCTTATGTTGATTGGCCGTCAGGCCTGTTGCTTACCGGATTCGGCCTCGGAGGCCTCCTCCACCGTGGATTCTTCAGCAGGCTGTTCGGCCTGCATCTTCACCAGACGCACGCGGTCGTTGCGCTTGACCTTGACCTGCAGCGCCGGATCGATAGCTTTGGTGTCCTTGCGGCTGCGCATGGTCAGACCGATGGCGGCCACCATGGCCAGCAGCAGCACCACCGCCGCCACTTCGAAAGGCAGCAGATAGGTGGTGTACAGCTGGCGACCCAGCACTTTGACGTTGCTGAAGTCCGCCGCCAGCGGCGCGGCCGCCTGGTAGGCGTCCAGCCGCGCGCTGGGGCTGGCCAGAATCATCGCCATTTCAAACACCATGATGATGCCGACGGCGGCGGCGACCGGAAGATTCCTCCAGAAGCCCTCGCGCAGTTTCTCGATGTTGATGTCCAGCATCATCACCACGAACAGGAACAGCACCATCACCGCGCCCACATACACCACCACCAGGGTGATGGCCAGGAACTCGGCTTCCATCAGCAGCCACAGGCCGGCGCTGTTGAAGAAGGCCAGCACCAGGAACAAGGCCGCGTGAATCGGGTTCTTGGCCGTCACCACGCGGATGCCCGCGAACACCAGGATGGCGGACAGAACATAGAAGACAAACAGTGTGAAGTTCATGACCCCCCCTTAGCGATACTTGGCGTCGGCCGCCTTGTTGGCGGCGATCTCGGCCTCGTACTTGTCGCCGATCGCCAGCAACATCGGCTTGGTGTAGTACAAGTCGCCACGTTTTTCGCCGTGGTATTCGAAGATGTGGGTTTCCACGATGGCGTCCACCGGACAGGCTTCCTCGCAGAAGCCGCAGAAGATGCACTTGGTCAGATCGATGTCGTAGCGCGTGGTGCGGCGGGTGCCGTCGTCGCGCTGCTCGGACTCGATGCTGATCGCCATCGCCGGGCACACCGCCTCGCACAGTTTGCAGGCGATGCAGCGCTCTTCGCCGTTGGCGTAGCGGCGCTGCGCGTGCAGACCGCGGAAGCGCGGCGAAATCGGCGTCTTCTCTTCAGGGAACTGGACCGTGATCTTGCGGGCGAAGAAGTAGCGGCCAGTGACCATCAGGCCCTTGACCAGCTCCACCAGCAGGAAGGTCTTGAAAAAGTTTCGGATCGAATTCATCTTTTCACCTATCCCCGTCTCAGTGCCACAAGGACAGCGGGGTCATCATCCAGACGCCCACCACCAGGATCCACACCAGGGTCACCGGGATGAACACCTTCCAGCCCAGACGCATGATCTGGTCGTAGCGATAACGCGGGAAGGTGGCGCGGAACCACAGGAAGCAGAACAGCACCATGGCCACTTTAAGCGCCAGCCAGAAGAAGCCGCCCGCGCCCAGAATGCCCCAGGACGCCGGGAACGGCGACAGCCAGCCACCGAGGAACAGCAGCGCGGTCAGCGCGGCGACCAGGATCATGTTGGCGTATTCGGCCAGGAAGAAGATGGCGAAGGCCATGCCCGAGTACTCGACGTGGAAACCGGCGACGATCTCGGATTCGCCCTCGGCCACGTCGAACGGCGCGCGGTTGGTTTCGGCCACGCCGGAAATCAGGTAGACCACGAACAGCGGGAACAGCGGCAGCCAGTTCCACGACAACACGGAACCGCCGGCCATGCCCTGCCCTTGCTGCTGGACGATTTCCACCAGGTTCAGGCTGCTGGACACCATCAGCACGCCGATCAGCGCGAAGCCCATCGCCAGTTCGTAGGACACGATCTGGGCGGCGGAACGCATGGCGCCGAGGAAGGAGTACTTGGAGTTGCCCGCCCAGCCGGCGATGATCACGCCGTACACGCCCATCGAGGTCAGCGCCAGGATGTAGAGCAGCGAGGCGTTGACGTTGGCCAGCACCAGCTTGTCGGTGAAGGGAATCACCGCCCAGGCCGCCAGCGCCGGAGCGATGGACAGCACCGGGGCCAGCAGGAACAGGCCCTTGCTGGAGTTGGTGGGCAGGATGATTTCCTTCATCAGCAGCTTGACCGCGTCGGCGATCGGCTGCAGCAGGCCCAGCGGGCCTACCCGGTTGGGGCCGATGCGGATCTGCATGAAGCCGATGACCTTGCGCTCGGCATAGGTCAGGTAGGCGACGCACAGCAGCATCGGCAATACGATGGCGATGATCTTCAACAGGGTCCAAACCACGAGCCCCGCGTCAGTGCCAAGAATACCTTGCAAGAACTCCATGCTTTACCCCTGGGTGATCTCGATAGCGTCGAACATGCCGCCCAGCGCCAGCGTGGCCGCGTGAGCGGTGGCGATGCGGACCGTATCCTGCGGCAGGCTGTCGTCGGCGACGATGCGCACGCGAGCCTGGCCGGAACCCTGGCTCAGCAATGCGGTGCTGTCGACGGCGATGCCCAGCTTCTGCAGCAGGCCGCTGTGGGCGGAAGCCACCGGCTCGGCCGCGTCGCGGGTCTGTTGCAGCGACTCGGCGCGGCGGCAGACGGCGTCGGCCTGGTACAGCGGCACTTCGCCGATGCGCGCCACGCCGGCGGCCGCGGCGGCCGCGACGTTCAGCGGGTTCAGCGCATTGTTCAGGCGCGCGGCGATGTCGCCCTTGGCCAGCAGCTCGGCGCGCACTTCCTCGGCGCTGTTGAAGTCGAAGCCGGACAGATTCAGCATATTGCCCAGTACGCGCAGCACTTTCCAGGCCGGGCGGGCTTCGCCCAGCGGACGCACCACGCCGTTGAAGCTCTGCAGCTTGCCTTCCATATTGACGAAGGAGCCGGCGGTCTCGGAGAACGGCGCGATCGGCAGCAGCACGTCGGCGTAATCCAGCAGGCCCTGGCCCTTGAACGCGGTCAGCGCGATCACGGTGGCGGCCTGCTTCATCGCGGCGACGGCGGCTTGCGGGTTGTAGCTGTCGAACTCGACTTCGGTGTTCAGCAGCACGTAAGCCTTCTTCGGCTGGGCGATCATCGCGGCGGCGTTGGCGCCCGCGCCTTGCGGCAGCGCGCCCGCCAGTTCCGCGCCCACGCTGTTGGCGGCCTCGGACAGCACGCCGAAGCGGGCGCCGCTCAGGCGAGCGATCTCCTGCGCCACGGCCAGCAGTTGGCTGAACGCCGGATGGTGTTGCGCCACGTTGCCCAGCACCACGGCGGCGGTTTCCGCGCCGCTCAGGCTCTCGGCGATGCGGCGCGCCTCGGCGGACACTTGCACCGCGGACAGATCGACGGCGGTTTCGCCGCCCTTGATCTCGGCCACGGCCTTCAGCACCTGGGCGAAGCCGTTGACCAGCGCCAGCGGCGATACGATCAGCTTGGCGTTGATCTTGATCAGCAGCTCGTCGTCGGCGACATGGATAATGTTAAGCTCGCTGCCTTTCTTGGCCGCGGTGCGCAGACGCGAGGTCAGCAGCGGCTGTTCCTTGCGCAGCGTGGAGCCGACCACCAGCACCGACTTGGCCGCGACCAGATCGGCAATGCCGGAACCCAGCCACTCGGCGCCCTGCTTGGCCGCGTCGGCGGCGAAGTCGCTGCGGCGCAGACGGTAATCAATGCTTTCCACGCCGAAGGCGCGCGCCAGCTTTTGCGCCAGATGCAGTTCTTCGGTGGTGGAGTGCGGGCTGGTCAGGAAGCCGATGGCGTCCTTGCCGTGATCGGAGGACACGCCGTTCAGGCCCTTCACCACGTAGTTCAACGCGGTTTCCCAGTCGGTTTCGTGCCACTGGCCGTCGAACTTGATCATCGGCTGCTTCAGACGCTCGGCCGAGTTCAAGCCCTCGTAGGAGAAGCGGTCGCGGTCGGCGATCCAGCACTCGTTGATGGCCTCGTTTTCCAGCGGCAGCACGCGCATCACTTCATTGCTCTTGACCTGAACGATCAGGTTGGAGCCCAGGCCGTCGTGCGGGCTGACCGATTTGCGGCGCGACAGCTCCCAGGCGCGGGTGCTGTAGCGGAACGGCTTGGAGGTCAGCGCGCCCACCGGACACAGATCGATGACGTTGCCGGAGATTTCCGAATCCACGGTCTTGCCGAGGAAGGGCAGAATCTCGGAGAACTCGCCGCGATGAGCCATGCCGATTTCCTGGAAGCCGCCGACTTCCTCGGTAAAGCGCACGCAACGGGTGCAGTGAATGCAGCGCGACATTTCTTCCGCCGAGACCAGCGGGCCCATGTCCTTGCCCACCACCACGCGCTTTTCTTCCTGATAGCGCGAGGAGGAGTTGCCGTAGCCCACGGCCAGATCCTGCAACTGGCATTCGCCGCCCTGGTCGCAGATCGGGCAATCCAGCGGATGGTTGATCAGCAGGAATTCCATCACGCCGGCCTGGGCCTTCTTGGCCATGTCGGAGTGGGTATGGACCTTCATGCCGTCGGTCACAGGGGTGGCACAAGCCGGCAGCGGCTTGGGCGCTTTTTCCACTTCCACCAGACACATGCGGCAGTTGGCCGCGATGGACAGCTTCTTGTGGTAGCAGAAGTGCGGAATGTACGTGCCCACCGAGTGGGCCGCTTCCATGACGGTGCTGCCTTGCGGGACCGTCAGTTTTTTTCCGTCGATTTCGATTTCAAGCATCGCTCAACACCATTTGTGGTCCACCAAGGTCTTTCCGTGTTCGATCGCGTACTCGAACTCGTGACGGAAATGCTTGGTGAAACTGCGAACCGGGAACACGGCGGCGTCGGCCAGCGCACAGATGGTGCGGCCCGCCATATTGTTGCCCACGGAATCCAGAAGCTCCAGATCGCCCGGACGGCCCTGGCCGTTGGCGATGCGATGGATCACGCGGTACAGCCAGCCGGTGCCTTCGCGGCACGGCGTGCACTGGCCGCAGGATTCTTCATGGTAGAAGTAGGCCAGACGCTCCAGCGCCTTGATCATGCACACGTCTTCGTTCATCACGATGACGGCGCCGGAACCCAGCATCGAGCCGGCTTTGGCGATGCTGTCGTAGTCCATCGTGCACTGCATCATGACGTCGGCGGGCAGGATGGGCGCGGACGAGCCGCCCGGGATCACCGCCTTGAGCTTTTTGCCGTCGCGCATGCCGCCGGCCATTTCCAGCAGTTCGGAGAACGGGGTGCCCAGCGGGATTTCGTAGTTGCCCGGACGGTTCACGTGGCCGGACACCGAGAACAGCTTGGTGCCGCCGTTGTTCGGCTTGCCCTTTTCCAGGAAGGGCTGCGCGCCGTCGCGGATGATGAAGGGCACCGAGGCGAACGATTCGGTGTTGTTGATGGTGGTCGGCTTGCCGTACAGGCCGAAGCTGGCCGGGAACGGCGGCTTGAAGCGCGGTTGGCCCTTCTTGCCTTCCAGCGATTCCAGCAGCGCGGTTTCCTCGCCGCAGATGTAGGCGCCGTAGCCGTGATGGGCGAACAGGTCGAAGTTGAAGCCGGAACCCAGGATGTTCTCGCCGAGGAGGCCCGCCTTGCGCGCTTCGTCCAGCGCTTCTTCGAAACGCTCGTACTCGGCGAAGATTTCACCGTGGATGTAGTTGTAGCCGGCCTTGGTGCCCATCGCGTAACCGGCGATGATCATGCCTTCGATCAGCGAATGCGGATTGAAGCGCAGGATGTCGCGGTCCTTGAAAGTGCCCGGCTCGCCCTCGTCGGTGTTGCACACCACGTATTTGTCGCCCGGGAAGGAGCGCGGCATGAAGCTCCACTTCAGGCCGGTGGGGAAACCCGCGCCGCCGCGGCCGCGCAGGCCGGAGTTCTTCACTTCGGCGATCACGTCTTCCTGGGCCATCTTGCTGTCCAGGATGCGGCGCAGCGCCTGGTAGCCGCCGCGCGCCTCGTAGGCGCTCAGTTGCCAGCAATTGGGATCGGAAGTGTCGACGCCATCGAAAATCACGCCATTGACGAAGATTGCCATTATTTCAGCTCCGCCAGTTTCTTATCGATTGCTTCGGGCGTCATGAAGCTGCACATCTTGTGGTTGTTGACCAGCAAGACCGGCGCGTCGCCACAGGCGCCCATGCACTCCCCTTCCAGCAAGGTGTACTTGCCGTCGGCGCTGGTTTCGCCGATGGCGACGCCCAGCTTCTTGGAGATGTACTCGGCGGCGTTGACGCCGCCGGACAAGGCACAGGGCAGGTTGGTGCAGACAGTGATCTTGTACTGCCCAACCGGCTTCATGTCGTACATATTGTAAAAGGTGGCGACTTCGTACGCGGCTACCGGCGGGATCTGCAGGTAGTTGGCGACGAACTCGATCACCTCGGTATTCAGGCAACGCTCCTCCGGAGCGGAGCCCGCTTCGCGACGTTCAGTCAGCGCGATGCGCAAGGCGCCCATCACCGCGGACCGTTTCTGGTCGGCGGGATATTTGGCGACTTCGCGATCGATTTTGGCTAGCGATTCAGCGGACAGCATCAGCGGTCAATCTCCCCAAACACGATATCCTGCGTACCGATGATGGCCACCACGTCGGCGATCATATGGCCCTTGGCCATCTCGTCCAGCGCCGCCAGGTGGGCGTAGCCGGGCGCGCGGATCTTCAGGCGGTACGGCTTGTTGGCGCCGTCGGACACCAGGTAGACGCCGAACTCGCCTTTCGGGTGTTCGGTGCCCACATAAGCCTCGCCCTCCGGCACGTGCATGCCTTCGGTAAACAGTTTGAAGTGGTGGATCAGGTCTTCCATATTGGCCTTCATGCCTTCGCGCGAAGGCGGCGCCACTTTATGGTTGTCGGTGATCACCGGGCCCGGGTTCTTGCGCAGCCATTCCACGCACTGGCGGATGATGCGGTTGGACTGACGCATTTCCTCGACGCGCACCAGATAGCGGTCGTAGCAATCGCCGTTGACGCCCACCGGGATGTCGAAATCCAGCTTGGAATACACATCGTAGGGCTGCTTCTTGCGCAAATCCCAGGCAATGCCGGAGCCGCGCAGCATCGGGCCGGTCAGGCCCAGGTTCAGCGCGCGCTCGGGCGTCACCACGCCGATGCCGACGGTGCGCTGTTTCCAGATGCGGTTGTCGGTCAGCAGGGTCTCGTACTCGTCCACATAGCCCGGGAAGCGCTGGGTGAACTCGTCGATGAAGTCCAGCAGCGAACCCTGGCGGCCTTCGTTGCGGCGGGCCAGTTCGCGGGCGTTCTTGATCTTGGAGACGGTGTACTGCGGCATGCTGTCCGGCAGATCGCGATACACGCCGCCGGGACGGAAGTAAGCCGCGTGCAGGCGCGCGCCGGACACCGCCTCATAGCAGTCCATCAGGTCTTCGCGTTCGCGGAAGGCGTACAGGAACACGGTCATCGCGCCGATGTCGAGGCCGTGCGCGCCAATCCACAGCAAGTGGTTCAGCAGACGGGTGATCTCGGCGAACATCACGCGGATGTATTGCGCGCGTTCGGGCACCTCGATGCCCAGCAGCTTCTCGATGGACAGGCAGTAAGCGTGCTCGTTGCACATCATGGACACGTAGTCGAGACGGTCCATATAAGGCAGCGACTGGATGAAGGTCTTGCTCTCGGCCAGCTTTTCGGTGCCGCGGTGCAGCAGGCCGATGTGCGGGTCCGCGCGCTGGACGACTTCGCCGTCCAGTTCCAGCACCAGGCGCAACACGCCGTGCGCGGCCGGGTGCTGCGGGCCGAAGTTGAGGGTGTAGTTACGGATTTCAGCCACCGTAGTTCTCCTCGCGAATGATGCGCGGCGTGATTTCGCGCGGCTCGATGGTCACCGGCTGATAGATCACGCGCTGTTGTGTCGGGTCGTAACGCATTTCCACGTGACCGGACAGCGGGAAGTCCTTGCGGAACGGATGGCCGACGAAACCGTAGTCGGTCAGGATGCGGCGCAGGTCGGGGTGGCCGTCGAAAACGATGCCGAACAGGTCGAACGCTTCGCGCTCGAACCAGTTGACGCCGCTCCAGACGCCGACGACCGAGTCGACCACCGGGAAGGCGTCGTCTTCGGCGAACACGCGCAGGCGGATGCGCTGATTGTGCTTGACCGACAACAGGTGGTAGACAACGGCGAAGCGCGGACCGTCCCATACCTCGTCGCGGTATGCGCTGTAGTCCACGCCGCACAAATCGATGCATTGCTCAAAAGACAGGTCGGCGTGGTCGCGCAGCGTGGTCGCCACGGCGATCAGATCCGCCGCCTTGCATACAATGGTCAGCTCTTCCAGAGCCAGCGTGCTTTGCACGAGCTTGTCGCCCAGCGCCTGCTGCACAGCCGACCCTAACGCTTCCATTTTCTTGGAGGCCATAAGTTTCTACCTTAGCGGGCGATGGTGTTGGTGCGTTTGATCTTGTTCTGCAGCTGAATGATGCCGTACAGCAAGGCCTCTGCAGTTGGCGGACAGCCGGGCACGTAGACGTCGACCGGCACGATGCGATCGCAGCCGCGCACGACTGAATAGGAATAATGATAATAGCCGCCGCCGTTGGCACAGGACCCCATCGAGATCACCCAGCGCGGCTCGGCCATCTGGTCGTAAACCTTGCGCAGGGCCGGAGCCATCTTGTTGCACAGCGTGCCGGCCACGATCATCAGATCGGACTGGCGCGGGCTGGGACGGAACACGATGCCGAAACGGTCCAGGTCGTAGCGCGCCGCGCCGGCGTGCATCATCTCGACCGCGCAACAGGCCAGACCAAAGGTCATCGGCCACAGCGAACCGGTTCGGGTGTAATTGATGAGCTTGTCAGCCGTCGTGGTGACAAACCCCTTCTCCAGAATACCTTCTACTCCCATTCCAGAGCTCCTTTTTTCCACATGTAGACGAAGCCCAGGGTCAATACGCCCAGGAACTCCACCATGACGCCCAGACCATAGGTCCCCAGCTCCTTCAACACCACCGCCCACGGCAGCAGGAAGGCGACCTCGAGGTCGAACAGGATGAAGAGGATGGCTATCAGATAATAGCGGACGTCAAACTTCATGCGGGCATCTTCGAAAGCCTCGAAGCCGCACTCATACGGAGACAGTTTCTCAGGATCGGGACGGTTGGGAGCCAGCAGTTTGCCCAATAAAATAGGGCCTACGCCGACCAACAGTCCGACCATGACAAACAGCAGAATGGGAAAGTAATTTTGCAGCATTTCCCGTACACCCCCACAAAAAAGGGGGTTACCCCCCTTGGCTCCAAATAAAACAGGCCACCGGAGTCCCGGTGGCCTGTTTTTGAATGGTGGTGCCGACAGTGAGACTCGAACTCACACAGCTTTCGCCACTACCCCCTCAAGATAGCGTGTCTACCAATTTCACCATGTCGGCACAGCAAGCTTTAATTGTTACTCCGGTATTTTCGATGTCGTACCCGAAGCTTTATCGCTAGGCACACCGGCCGGGATTTGCGGTGCAACCTGTTCAACCTTGGTCCCCATTACGCCCAAATCGCTTTTTCCGCCCCCAGACAGAAAAACCAGAGCAAGGGAAGTCGAGAAGAACACGGCCGCTGCGACAGCGGTTGTCCTACTCAAGAAATTCGCAGAACCAGACGCGCCGAACAAGCTACCGGAAGAGCCGCTACCGAAAGCCGCTCCCATGTCCGCGCCTTTGCCGTGCTGCATCAAAACCAGCACGATAATAGTCCCTGCAGACAGGATATTTACAATCCAGATAAGCGTCTTAATAAGTTCCATACTATATCAATTTTCCTGCGGCTTGGCAAATTGCCCTGAATGAACCGGCGTCCAGAGATGCCCCTCCAACAAGGGCTCCGTCGACATTTTCAGTCGCCAGAATCGCTTCGGCATTCTCTGCCTTGACACTGCCGCCGTAGAGGACGCGAATATTATCGGAGGCCTTGACGTTTTGCAAGCACCAATTTTTGATCGCGCCGTGGATTTCGGCGATTTGCGCCAGCGTCGCCACCTTGCCGGTGCCGATGGCCCAGACCGGTTCATAAGCCACAACGTATTCACCATGGTCTATCTCGGACAGAAGCGCAAGCTGATCTCTAATCACCTCCAACTGACGGCCCGCCTCGCGCTCGTCCAGCGTTTCCCCGACGCACAACACCGGCACCAGGCCGGCGGCGATGGCGGCGCGCATCTTCTTCAGTAGAACCGCGTTGCTCTCGCCAAAGTATTGGCGGCGCTCCGAGTGGCCCACCAGGGTGTAAGTGCAGCCGATGTCGGCCAGCATCGCGGCGCTGGTCTCGCCGGTGAAGGCGCCGTCCTGATCGAAGGCGCTGACGTCCTGCGCGCACAGGCGCAAGGCCTGACCGCGCAGCCGCTCGCCCAGGCCTGCCAGGTAGACCGCCGGAGCGGCCACGCCGACCCAGTCGCGGTTGCTCGTCTCGTCCGCCAGCAGCGCCTGCAGCAGCGTCTGCGCGCTGTCGGCGCGGGTATTCATCTTCCAGTTGCCAATCACCAGCTTGCCGGCCATCTCCGCCTCCCGCGATTCTTGAATATCCGCCGATTATATCCGCAGCCGCCATCTTGGCTCAAACCGGCATCCGGCGGATGTTGATTGTCCGCAAACGAAGCCGTTTCGACGACTTGTAATATTCCTGAAAAATTTCAGCCTTAGCATGCGCCCATCACCACGCACCTCATCCATTCTCAGGAGTAGGCATGAAACAGTCTGTTCGTCTGGCCGCATCGTTTGTACTGGGTTCCGTCTGCCTGTCCGGCGCGGCCGTGGCCGCCGACATCACCGGCGCGGGCGCCACCTTCCCGTACCCGCTGTACGCCAAATGGGCCGCCGCCTACAAGGCCGGCACCAATAATAATCTGAACTATCAATCCATCGGTTCCGGCGGCGGCATCAAGCAGATCCAGTCCAAGACCGTGGATTTCGGCGCGTCCGACATGCCGCTGAAGCCGGAAGAGCTGGAAAAATCCGGACTGACCCAATTCCCCACCGTGATCGGCGGCGTGGTGCCGGTGCTGAACGTGCCCGGCATCACCCCGGGACAAGTGAAGTTCACCGGCCCGCTGCTGGCCGACATCTACCTGGGCAAGGTGTCCAAGTGGAACGACCCGGCCATCGCCAAGCTGAACCCCGGCGTCAAGCTGCCGGACCTGCGCATCTCCGTGGTGCGTCGCTCCGACGGCTCCGGCACCACCTTCATCTTCACCAACTACCTGTCCAAGGTCTCTCCGGACTGGGCCAAGGAAGTGGGCTCCAACACCGCGGTCAGCTGGAAAGGCAACCCGGTGGGCGGCAAGGGCAATGAGGGCGTGGCCAACTACGTGACCCGCATCAAGGGCGCGATCGGCTACGTGGAATACGCCTACGCCAAGCAGAACAAGCTGGCCTTCGGCCTGATGCAGAACCAGGCCGGCAGCTTCGTCAAGCCGGACGAGTCCAGCTTCAAGGCCGCCGCCGCCAACGCCGACTGGAAAAAAGCGCCGGGCTTCTACCTGCTGCTGACCAACCAGCCGGGCAAGGACAGCTGGCCGATCGCCGGCGCCACCTTCATCCTGATGCACAAGAAGCAGGACAAGCCGGCGCAAGGCGGCGAGGTGCTGAAGTTCTTCGACTGGGCTTACAAGAACGGCGACAAGACCGCGCTGGATCTGGACTACATCCCGATGCCGGACGCGATCAAGGGCGTGATCCGCGCCAGCTGGAAGCAAATTGCCGACAACGGCGGCAAGCCGGTGTGGAACTGAGCCGCATACAATGCACGCAAGCGGCCGGGGACGCGCTCCCCGGCTTTTTGTCTGATAAATGAGCATGCATATGCAAAAGTTGAGCAATCCGCAGCAAATCAAAACCCAGTTATTGCTGGACAATCTGTTCCGCTGGGTCACCCGTTTTTTCGCCTTCCTGGTGCTGGCCTTGCTGGTGGGCATCCTGATTTCGCTGTTGATCGGCGCGCTGCCGAGCATCCACGCCTTCGGCTTCAAGTTTCTGGTCACCAGCGACTGGGACCCGGTCAATGAGCGGTTCGGCGCGCTGGTGCCCATCTTCGGCACCCTGGCCACCTCTTTCATCGCCTTGCTGATCGGCGTGCCGGTCAGCTTCGGCATCGCCCTGTTCCTGACCGAGCTGTGCCCCACCTGGCTGAAGCGGCCGCTGGGCATCGCGGTGGAACTGCTGGCCGGCATCCCGTCCATCATCTACGGCATGTGGGGCCTGTTCGTGTTCGCGCCCATCTTCGCCGACCACGTGCAGCCGCTGCTGATCGACACCCTGGGCGAGGTGCCGCTGCTGGGCGTGCTGTTCCAGGGCGCGCCGATGGGCATAGGCATTTTCACCGCCGGCCTGATCCTGGCCATCATGATCATTCCCTTCATCGCCTCGGTGATGCGCGACGTGTTCGAAGTGGTGCCGGTGATGCTGAAGGAGTCCGCCTACGGCCTGGGCTCCACCACCTGGGAAGTGGTGCGCTACGTGGTGCTGCCCTATACCAAGACCGGCGTGGTCGGCGGCATCATGCTGGGCCTGGGCCGCGCGCTGGGCGAGACCATGGCGGTGACCTTCGTCATCGGCAACTCCACCCGTTTCGCCGCCGGCCTGTTCGAGCCGGGCAATTCCATCGCCTCCTCGCTGGCCAATGAGTTCGCCGAGGCCAACGGCGAGCTGTATCTCTCCTCCCTGATTCAACTGGGCCTGATTCTGTTCTTCATCACCTTCGTGGTGCTGGCGTGTTCTAAACTGCTGTTGCTGCGCCTGAAGAAACAGGAAGGTCGTCCTTCCTGAGCATGAGAGACGCTAACCGCATGAGCCAAACCGTTATGACTTCCGCCCTGCGCCCGCCCCAGTCCGCCATCGCCGCCAAAGCCGACAGCAGCGTCTATCGCCGCCGCCGGCTGGTGAACCGCGTCAATATGGGCGCCTCGATGTTCACCATGGCCTTCGGGCTGTTCTGGCTGTTCTGGATTCTGACCACCCTGTTGCAGCACGGCCTGTCCGGGCTGAACTGGGAGGTGTTCACCTCCAGCACCCCGCCGCCGGGCAGCACCGGCGGCCTGGCCAACGCCATTTACGGCAGCCTGATGATGACCGGCTTCGGCACCTTGTTCGGCACGCCGATCGGCATTCTGGCCGGCATCTATCTGGCCGAGTTCGGCCAGCGCGGCTGGCTGGCGCCGGCCACTCGCTTCATCAACGACATCCTGCTGTCCGCGCCGTCCATCGTCATCGGCCTGTTCATCTACGAAGTCTACGTGGTGTCGGTCGGCCACTTTTCCGGCTGGGCCGGCTCCTTCGCGCTGGCCATCCTGGTGATTCCGGTGGTGGTGCGCACCACCGAGAACATGCTGCGCCTGGTGCCGGGCAGCCTGCGCGAAGCCGCGTCCGCGCTGGGCGCGCCGCAGTGGAAGGTCACTTTGCACGTCACCCTGCGCTCGGCCAAGGCCGGCGTGCTGACCGGCATCCTGCTGGCGGTGGCGCGCATTTCCGGCGAAACCGCGCCGCTGTTGTTCACCGCGCTGAACAACCAGTTCTTCAACAGCAATATGAACCAGCCGATGGCCAACCTGCCCATCGTGATCTTCCAGTTCGCGATGAGCCCGTACGAGGACTGGCACAAGCTGGCCTGGGCCGGCTCCCTCTTGATCACCTTCAGCGTGCTGACGCTGAATATCGTTGCCCGCTGGATGGGCAGCCAGAAAAACCAATCGCATTAAGGCTTGCAGACCATGGCTGAAATCCACTCCAAGCTTCAGGTCAAGAATCTGAACTTCTTTTACGGCAATTTCCACGCGCTGAAGAACATCCAGCTGGAAATCGCCTCGCGCAAGGTCACCGCCTTCATCGGCCCGTCCGGCTGCGGCAAGTCCACGCTGCTGCGCACCTTCAACCGCATGTACGAGCTCTACCCCGGCCTGCGCGCCGAGGGCGACATCCTGCTGGACGGCCACAACGTCCTGGGCCGCGACGTGGACGTCAACCTGCTGCGCGCCAAGGTGGGCATGGTGTTCCAGAAGCCCACCCCGTTCCCGATGTCCATCTACGACAACATCACCTTCGGCGTGAAGCTCTACGAAAAACTGTCCAAGGGCGAGATGGAGGACCGGGTGGAATGGGCGCTGCGCAAGGCCGCGCTGTGGGACGAGGTCAAGGACAAGCTCAAGCAGTCCGGCAACTCGCTGTCCGGCGGCCAGCAGCAGCGGCTGTGCATCGCGCGCGCGGTGGCGTCCAAGCCGGAAGTGCTGCTGCTGGACGAGCCCACTTCGGCGCTGGACCCGATTTCCACCGCCCACATCGAAGAGCTGATCCATGAGCTCAAAGAGGACTACACCATCGCCATCGTCACCCACAATATGCAGCAGGCGGCGCGGGTGTCGGACTACACCGCCTATATGTATCTGGGCGAATTGATCGAGTTCGGCGACACCGACTCCATCTTCACCACCCCGCAGAAGAAGGCCACCGAGGACTACATCACCGGCAAGTTCGGCTGATTCCGCCCCGGCTCGCAGACCGCCGTCATGACCGTTTCCGGCATGACGGCCGTTGGCGTTTCCACGCGGGCAAAAGCGCATGACGGCGGCAAAAAACGGCCTAAATCCGCCGTTCTCCCCGCCCGGTCTGTCAAGGCGATTCCGCATGCTTTTCCGGCAAATACGACACCATTTATTTTTTTTTTATAAGTACTTGACGGCATTGGCCTTGGACACAACAATCCCGCCTTTACGATACTGCGTGCACATTTCACCATGTTGGACCTGTTTTCCGGGCTTGAGACCCACGTCGCCATCACCTTGGTGCTTTCCCTGGGCTTCGTGCTCGCCTTTGAGTTCATCAACGGCTTCCATGACACCGCCAACGCGGTGGCAACCGTTATCTATACCCAATCGATGAAACCGCGTCTCGCGGTGTTCTATTCCGGCATTTTCAACTTCCTCGGCGTAATCACCGGCGGCCTCGCCGTCGCCTACGCCATCGTGCACCTGCTGCCGGTGGACCTGCTGATCTCGATCAACACCACCCGCGGCATGGCCATGGTGTTCGCGCTGTTGACCGCCGCCATCGCCTGGAACCTGGGCACGTGGTATTTCGGTCTGCCCGCTTCCAGCAGCCACACGCTGATCGGCGCCATTTTGGGCGTGGGCGTGGCCAATAGCCTGATCCACGGCACCTCGCTGTCCCACGGCATCAACTGGAGCAAGGCCATCGACGTCGGCGCCTCGCTGCTGGCCTCGCCCGTGGTGGGCGCCTTGCTCGCCGCGCTGATCGTCATTCTGCTGCGGCGCTACCGGCCTCACAGCAATGTGCACAAAACCCCCTACCAACGCCAGCAGGTGGAAGGCCGCAAGCATCCGCCGTTCTGGACCCGCTTCATGCTGATCGTGTCGTCCATGGGCGTCAGCTTCGCCCACGGCTCCAACGACGGCCAAAAAGGCGTGGGCCTGATCATGCTGGTGCTGATCGGCATCGTGCCGGCCAAATTCGTGCTGGATCTGGACAGCACGCCTTACCAGCTGGACCGCACCCGCGACGCCGCCATTCACCTGCAGAAGTTCTATGAACGCCATCAGGTGGAACTGAGCAAGATCATCGTGCCGTCCAAGGGCAGCAGCCAGTACGAGTGCCATCCGCTGGAAACCGGCGACACCGTCAAGCGCCTGCTGAGCACCATGGGCGACGGCGGCGACTACCACGCGCTGAGCTCGGAACAGCGTTGGAACGTGCGCACCGAGCTGCTGTGCCTGGACGACGCCGCCAAGAAGGCCTCCGCGCTGCCCAAGCTGTCCGCCGACGACAAGCAGATGCTGCAAAACCTGCGCAAGGATCTGACCACCACCACCGAATACGCGCCCACCTGGGTGATCGTCGCCGTGGCGCTGTCGCTGGGCATCGGCACCATGGTGGGCTGGCGCCGCGTGGTGAAGACCGTGGGCGAAGGCATAGGCAAGAAGGACATGACTTACGCCCAGGGCGTGTCGGCGCAGATGACCGCCGCCATCTCCATCGGCCTCGCCAGCCAGTTCGGCTTCCCGGTGTCCACCACCCAGGTGCTGTCCAGCGCCGTGGCCGGCACCATGGTGGCGGACAAGGCCGGCCTGCAGATGTCCACCATCCGCTCCATCGCGCTGGCCTGGCTGTTCACCCTGCCGGTGTCCATGCTGCTGGCGGGCGGGCTGTACTACGTGGCCTCGCTCTGGCTGTAATCAAGTCCGGTCACGGTCTTTCAGCCTCTGTTTAAGGCTGCCGGAAAAAAACAAAGCCACCGCATCGCGGTGGCTTTTTCTTTTGGCATTTCCGCCCGGAAAATTTTCGATTGACCTGGGTCAAGCTTTAAGCCCGGATTGCTTGTGCCAATATTTTATAAATTGCTAATATTTGCTCGCTTCATCATGGTTTCTCCTTTGTTGTTTGCAGCAATCCCTTTGCGCCTCAGCCCCCCAGCCGAGGCGCTTTTTTTTTGCCCGATTCATGGCGCACTCAAGCCTTGAGAAACTGCTCGCGCCCCGCCAGCCAACGGTCCAGATGAGCGTCCACCGCCTGCGGATGGCGCTCCAGCAGCAAGGGCGCCAGCTCGCGCGCCGCTTCCAGCAGTTCCAGATCCTCTTCCAGGTTGGCGAAACGCAGCATGGGCAGGCCGCTCTGACGCGCGCCCAGCAGTTCGCCGGGGCCGCGGATCAGCAAATCCTGGCGCGCGATCTCGAAACCGTCAACATTCTCGTAAATCACTTTCAAGCGCGCCTTGGCCAAGTCCGACAAGGGGTTGTCGAACATCAGCACGCACACGCTCTTGGCTCTGCCGCGCCCCACCCGGCCGCGCAATTGATGCAACTGGGCCAGGCCCATGCGTTCGGCGTGCTCGATCACCATCAGGCTGGCGTTGGGCACGTCCACGCCCACCTCGATCACCGTGGTGGCCACCAGCACTTGCAGCTCGTTGCGGGCGAAGGCCGCCATCACCGCCGCCTTTTCGTCCGCCTTCATCCGGCCGTGCACCAGGCCCACGCCCAAATGCGGCAGATCGGCGGTCAGTTGCTGGTAGGTGTCCACCGCGGTCTGCAATTGCAGGGTTTCCGATTCTTCGATCAGCGGGCACACCCAATAGGCCTGCTGCCCGTCGGCGCAGGTTTTGGCCACGTGGGCGACGATCTCCTCGCGGCGCGCGCTATTGATCAGCTTGGTGACGATGGGCGTGCGCCCCGGCGGCAATTCGTCTATCACCGACACGTCCAGGTCGGCGTAGAAACTCATCGCCAGCGTGCGCGGAATCGGCGTCGCCGACATCATCAGCTGATGCGGCTCGCCGCCCTTCTCTTTCAGCGCCAGCCGCTGGCCCACGCCGAAGCGATGCTGTTCGTCGACGATGACCAGGCCCAGGCGCTCAAAAGCCACCTCGTCCTGGAACAGCGCGTGAGTGCCCACCGCCAGCCGCGTGTCGCCGCTGGCGATGGCCGCCATCGCCTCCTGTTTCTGCTTCTTGCGCAGGCTGCCGGCCAGCCAGCGCACCGGGACGCCCAGCGGCTCCAGCCAGGCGGACAGCTTGAGGAAATGCTGCTCGGCCAGGATTTCGGTCGGCGCCATCAAGGCCACCTGGTAGCCGGATTCGATCGCGGTCAGCGCCGCCAGGGCCGCGACGATGGTCTTGCCGCTGCCCACATCGCCCTGCAGCAGCCGGTGCATCGGGTGCGGCTGGGTCAGGTCGGCGCGGACTTCCGCCAAGGCGCGTTGCTGCGCGCCGGTCAGCGTGAACGGCAGGCGCTCGGCCAAGGCCCGGCTCAAGGCGCCGTCGCCGCGCAAGGGCGGCGCGCGGCCCAGCCTGCGCGCGCGATAGGCCAGCCGCATCGACAGCTGCTGCGCCAGCAACTCGTCGAACTTGAGCCGCTGCCAGGCCGGCAGGGCCGGATCGGCCAGCTGGCCGGCGCTGTAGTCCGGCGTCGGCAGGTGCAGCAGGCGGATCGCCTCGGCGAACGGCGTCAGCCGCAACGGCGCGGCCAATTCCTCCGGCAGCGTCTCGCCCAGCGGCTGGCTGTCCAGCTCGGCGTGGATCAGCTTGCGCAGCGCCGGCTGGGTCAGGCCGTTGACCGTGGGATAGATGGGCGTCAGGCTGTCCGCCAGCGGCGCGCCGTTGCCCACTTCGCGGATCTTGGGATGCACCATCTCGTCGCCGGCGAAGCCGCGGCGGATCTCGCCCAGCGCGCGCACCCGGTTGCCGGTGGTGAATTGCTTGACCTGATTGGGGTAGAAATGAATGAAGCGCAGCACCAGGCTGCCGCTGGCGTCCTCGATGCGCGCCACCAGTTGGCGGCGCGGTCGGAACTGGATCTCATGGGCGATCACCTCGCCCTCCACCAGCACCGCCTGGCCGTAAGGCGCGTCGGCGATGGCGTACAGATGGGTCTCGTCCTCATAGCGCAGCGGCAGATGCAGGACCAGATCGAAACGGCGGCGTATGCCCAGCTTTTCCAGCTTCTTGGCCAGCGCCGGCGCCACGGCCGGCGGCTGATTGGCGGGGTCGATTAGGGAGCTCATCAGCAGCGATTGTACCCAATAAAGAAAAAGGCGGAAGCTGTTCGCGCTTCCGCCTTGCTCACGCGCGCCGCGTCGCGGCCCTTGCGCTTACTGGCGCTCCCACACCTGGGAACGGAAGAAGGGGCCGATGTAGCCGCGCACGCGCAGCTTCTTGCCGTCTTCGATCAGCTTGGCGCCGGAGGTGTAGATCTTGCCGGACTTGGGATCCAGGATTTTGCCGCTGCCCCACTCGGCGCCGTCCTTCTTCAGGCCCCACAGGATTTGCATGCCGTTAACCGGCTTGCCTTTGCGGTCCCCTTCGCACTTGTCGCACACCGCTTCCGGATTGGCGAACAGCTTGATGATCTTGCCGTTCAGCTCGCCGCCGGCGCTTTCCGTGATCTGCACCAGGGCCTTGGCCTGCTTGGTTTCGTCGTCTATCGTCTTCCAGACGCCGGCGGCGCTGTCGGCCAGCGCCATATGGCTGAACAGGCCCAGCGCGGACGCCAGGCAGGCGGCTTTGGCGAATTTGCTCATCTTGATTTCCTCGCGAATCGGACCGCGAGGCCGCGCCGCGAACGGGCGGCCGCAGCGGCCTTTTAATTATCTGAACGCCGCCCCGGAACCGCCGGCACGCCGAAAAGAAACGTTGGTTTGGAGCAGCGGCTCTAGGATGCCAACAGCCAATGCCGACGTCAAGAATGGAAACGAGGGACGATGCAACTCACAGGGAGATCTCGCCGCGGCCTATCCGCAACACCCGCCCGCCCACCAGGATATCGCCCGCGGCGTCCACTTGCAGATGCAGCACATTGGGCCGCGCCAGCGCCGCGCCCTGCTCCACCCGCCACTGCAAGGGCCCCAGACCGTTGAGCGCGCACCAGCCGCCCAGATTGGCGCAGGCCGAACCGGTGCCGGGATCTTCCAGCACCGCGCCCTGCTGTTCGAAAAACAGCCGCACAGTGGCGACGCCGCCGTCCTCATGCCACAGATAGGCGACGCTGCGCCCCGGCCTCAAGGTGGCGTCGCGCAACAGCAAGGCGTGCACGGGCCGGGCGCGCAGCACCGCGCCGGCGCTGGCGGCGCGGATCAGCAATTGTTCGCTGCCGGTGTCCAGCCATGTCGGCTCCAGCGCGATGTCCTCCTCGTCCAGCCCCAGCATCGCCGCGGCCTGGCCGCGGCTGAGGCCGGCGTCGCGCGCGCTTGGCGGATTCGCCCGCAAGGTGTAAACGCCGTCGCTGTGGAGGATGGGGATCAGGCCGGCGTTGGTGCGCAACTGAAAGCGGGAATCCAGTTCGCCGCGCCAGTGCAGCACCGCCGCCGCGCCCAGGGTGGGATGGCCGGCGAAGGGCAGCTCCTGGCTGGGCGTGAAGATGCGCAAGCGCGCCGCCGCTTCGCCGTCCGGAAACAGGAATACGGTTTCCGACAGATTCATCTGTCTGGCCAGGAGCTGCATCTCGCGCTCGTCCAGCCCGCTGGCGTCGGTGAACACCGCCAGCGGATTGCCGCCGAAGCGCTCCTCGGCGAACACATTGACCAATTCGAACGAATACCCGCTCATGCCCCCTCCTGGAATCGATGACACGCCGCCGCGGCCAGTTTCTCTTCCACGCCGGCCAAGCGCTCGGCCAGGGATTTCCTGGCCGGCGCCGCCGCCGCGGACTGCCGCAAGCGCCGTTGCTGAAGCTCCAGACCATGACAGCGGCGGCGCGCTTTGTCCAGTTCCCGCGCCTGCGCGCGTTCGTCGCGGCGTTGCTGCGCCTGGCGCCGCCTGGCCTCGCGCGCCTCGTCGGCGGCCCAGCGCCGGCCTTGGTCCTGGTGCTTGGCTGCCTCGCGGCGCTGGCGCTCGTCTTGCTCCACTACATTGAGCGGCGGCGGCTGGAAGGTTTCCGCCGCGCCGCCGTCGGCGCAAGCCCGATCGCTGTAGGCCAGCCGGCCGTCCGCGCTCCGACATTTGTAAACCTGGGCCCAGGCCAGGCCCGGCAGCAATAGCAATAGCGCGATCCGGACTCTCATGCGACCTCCACGGCTTAAGATGAGGAGTCCGGATAGTTAACATGAAAAAAGGCGGCCTGGGCCGCCTTGTGGTCTGACATTTGGAGCAGTTGGGCCGCTCAGAACCTGTTTACGATCTCGCGAGCTAAGGCGAGACAAGGCGAAAACGGCTGAAAAAGCGGAATGTACACACGGTACATGAGCATTTTGAAGACGTACTCACCGTGCCACGTCTCACGAAGCGCAGCAGATCGTAAGCAGGTTTAGAGTACCAGAACCGCTTCCGCTTCCACCAACACGCCCTTGGGCAGGCTGGCCACGCCGACGGCGGCGCGCGCCGGGAAGGGCTGGCTGAAGTACTGGCCCATGATTTCGTTGAAGGTGGCGAAATTGGACAGGTCGGTCAGATAGGCGTTGAGCTTGACGATCTGGTCCAGGCTGCCGCCGGCGGCTTCGCACACGGCCTTCATGTTCTTGAACACTTGATGGGTTTCAGCGGCGAAACCGCCTTCCACCACGTTCATGGTGGCCGGGTCCAGCGGGATCTGGCCGGACAGGTAAACGGTGTTGCCGGCTTTCACGGCTTGCGAGTAAGCGCCGATGGCGGCCGGAGCCTTGTCGGTGTGGATGATTTCCTTAGCCATTATTCATCTCCTTCTTTCAGGAACAGGGTTAATAAATCATTGAGGAAACGCTGGCCCTTGAGCGTGGGCCGCAACATCACGGCGTCGCGCGCGATCAGGCCTTGCGCCTCGGCTTGCGTCAAGGCGGATTGTATGACGGACAGCGGCAGGCCGGTGCGCTCTTGGAACAGGCGCAATTCGAAGCCTTCGGTCAGCCGCAGCAGATTCATCATGAATTCGAAGGGCAGTTCGCTCCGCCCCACCTTGCGGCTGTTTTGCAGGGGCTTGCCCTCGGCCACCGCCTGCAGGTAGGCGGCCGGCTGCTTGTAGCGCATCTGGCGGACGATGCCGGCATGGCTGCTGATCTTGCCGTGGGCGCCGGCGCCGATGCCGATATAGTCGCCGAACTGCCAGTAGTTGAGATTGTGGCGCGCGCGGCGGCCCGGCCGCGCGAAGGCCGAGGTCTCGTAATGTTCGAAGCCGGCGGCGGCGAGCCGGGCTTCTATCGCCTCCTGCATGTCGGCGGAGACTTCGTCGTCCGGCAGATTGCGCGGCGTCTCCACGGCGAACAGGGTGTTGGGTTCTATCGTCAGATGGTAGGCGGACAGATGGGTGATGCCGTAGGACAGCGCGGTGTCCAGATCGGCCAGCGCTTCGTCCAGGGTCTGCCCCGGCAGCGCGTACATCAGGTCCAGATTGACGTTGTCGAAGTGGCTCAGCGCGATGTCGATGGCGCGACGCGCTTCCTCGCCGTCGTGAATGCGGCCCAGCGCCTGCAAATGCGCCGGCTTGAAGCTCTGGATGCCGATGGACAGCCGGTTGATGCCGGCCTCGCGGTAGCCGCGGAAACGCTCGGCCTCGAAGGTGCCGGGATTGGCCTCCATGGTGATTTCCGCGTCCGGCTGCAGCCGCATGCGCGCGCGCACGCCGGCCAGCAGCGCGTCCATCGCCTGAGGCGAGAACAGGCTGGGGGTGCCGCCGCCCATGAAGATGCTGCTCAGCGGACGGCCCCAGACCTCGGGCAGGCTGAATTCCAGATCGCGCAGCAAGGCGTCGACATAGGCCATCTCGTCGAAGCCGCTCTTGGGCTCGTGCGAGTTGAAGTCGCAATACGGGCATTTGCGCACGCACCACGGGAAATGGATGTAGAGCGACAGCGGCGGCAGCTCTTTCAAGCCGACTTGACCGCCCAGCCCAAGCGCGGACAGCGAAATCTTGCTCACCTGCACGTCGCGGCTCCTTGCGGCTCCAGCCGCGCCGGCCGGGCGCTGAACGAAGGGACCCGCTTCATGCCAGCGCGCGCAGCTTGGCCAGCAGCGCTTGCAGCGCCTGGCCGCGGTGGCTGACGCGGTTTTTCTCCGCCGCGTCCATCTCCGCCACGCTACAGCCGTGCTGCGGCAGCCAGAAATGCGGGTCGTAGCCGAAGCCGCCGGCGCCGGCCGCCTCGTCGCGCACTTCGCCGAACCACATGCCGTCCGCCACCAGCGGCTGCGGATCGTCGGCGTGGCGCACCAAGACCAGCACGCAGTAATACCAGGCGCGGCGATTGGCCTCGCCCTGCAGCGCCGCCACCAGCTTGGCGTTGTTGGCGGCGTCGGACTTGGGTTCGCCGGCGTAGCGGGCCGAGTACACGCCCGGCGCGCCGGACAGCGCCTCGACGCAGATGCCGGAGTCGTCGGCCAACGCGGGCAAGCCGCTCACGCGGCTGGCGTGACGCGCTTTTTCCAGCGCGTTTTCCAGGAAGGTGTGGTGCGGTTCCGGGCATTCCGGCACTTGCAGTTCCACCTGCGGAATCACTTGTATGCCCAGCGGCGCCATCAGCGCGGCGAATTCCTTCAACTTGCCGGCGTTGTTGCTGGCCATCACTAATTTGTCGAACATGAGAACTCCATCGAATGCGACGCAGCCCCGACGATGCCGGGGCTGCGGAATATCTATTAAAGACAAGCTTAACGGCTGACCTTCACTTCCGTCCACATCCGCGCCAGCGAGCGCCGCTCCGCCGGCGTCAGTTCGCGCAACACCGTCCATTTTTTCACGGTGTCCGGCGTCGGATCGATCACCGGATGGCTTTTCAAATCCGCGCGGAAAAAGGGCGCGGCGGTCTTGACCGGATTGGTGGCGCCGTTGAGATTGGTCAATTGAGCGGCGTTCTTGCCGTCCAGCATGAAGTTGATGAACTGATGCGCCAGGTCCGGGCGTTTGGCGCTGGCCAGCACCGCCATGGTGTCCACGCCCAGCTCATTGCCTTCCTTCTGCGCCACATTGGCGATGCGGAAGCGGCGCTTGGCCTGGCGCGCGTCCTCGGCGGCCTGGAAGAACTCGGTGGAGTAGCCCAGCGACACCCAGATATTGCCCACCGCCAGCTCTTTCAGATAACTGGCGTTGGAGAAGGTGGCCCAGTAGGGCTTGGCCTGCTTGATCACCGCCTGCGCCGCGCGATAATCGGCCTGGCTGGCGGTGTTGGGGTTCTTGCCCAGGTAGAACAGCGCGGCGGCGAACACCTCGCGCGAGCTGTCCAGCACCGTCACCTTGCCCTTGATCTTTTGCAGCACCTTGGGATCGAAGATCACCGACCAGCTGTGCGGGTCGATGCCCAGTTTCTGCAGACGCTCCGCGTTGTAGCCGACCGAAGTCAGCGACAGCACCGTGGGCACGGTGTAGCGGTTGCCCGGATCGTAGCTTTGGGACAAATAGGCCGGGTCGACATTCTTCAGGTTCGGCAATTTGGCGTGATCCAGCGGCCGCAGCAGCTTCTGCTTGCTCATCGCCTCGATCACGAAGCTGGACGGAAACACCATATCGTAGCCCTTGGCCCCGGCCGCCAGCTTGGCCAGCATTTCCTCATTGTCGCCGTAGTAATTCTGCACCACGCGGCAATCACAGCTTTTCTCGAACTGGCGGAGGATGGCGTCCGACAAGGAGCCGCTCCAGTTATAGATGTGCAAGACGTCCTTGGGTCCGGCCCAGACGGCGGACGACAGGATGGAGGACAATAGGACAAGCTTCAGCGGTTTCAATTCAGATTCACCTCCAGACGGCCATGACCAGCATGGCGAACAGAAAAGGCGGCAAGCCGCCATGGCGGGCTCCCCCTTGGGAAGTCCCGCGACTTGGAACCTGTTCACGATCCGCAGCGCTTCGCGGGAGCTGACGCGGCGTCGAGACGCTCTTGCGCCACGCGCGGCTTCCGCCTTGTCTCGCGCTTGCTCCTTGGATCGTCAACACGTTCTTAATATGGCGGCGTCGGGCCCTGCCTCAGCAAGAACAGCGCTCTCGCCTTGCTACAGCAGACCCCGGCGCCGCGAATCCGTTCCTGGCCGCGGCGGCCAGGCGGTTTATTCTGTTGATTCCGCGCGGCGGGCGGCGCCCAGCGTCGCTTCCAAGGCCTGTTGCAGCAGACGCTCGTCGGCGCCGTCCAGCAGTTTGGCGTCGGACAGCATGCGCCGCCAGTTTCTCGCGCCGGGAATGCCCTGGAACAGGCCCAGGATGTGGCGGGCGATATTGCGCGTCTTGTGGCCCTCGGCCAGGCGCGCCGCCACATAGGGCATCATCGCGGCCACCACCTGTTCACGCTCCGGCGCGGCGCCGGCGCCGTAGTAGCGCTGGTCCCAATCGGCCATCAGCCAGGGATTGTGGTAGGCCTCGCGCCCCACCATCACGCCGTCCACATGACGCAGATGCTCGTCGATCTCGGCCGGATTCTTGACGCCGCCGTTGATCAGGATTTCCAGATCCGGGCGTTCCCGCTTCAGCCGGTAGACGTAATCGTACTTCAGGGGCGGGATTTCGCGGTTTTCCTTGGGGCTCAGGCCCTTGAGGATGGCGTTGCGCGCATGGACGATGAAGGTGCGGCAGCCGGCGTCCGCCACTTGCTCGACGAAGTCGCGCAGGTAATCGTAATGCTCGATGCGATCGATGCCGATACGGTGCTTGACCGTCACGTCGATGGACACCGCGTCGCGCATCGCCTTGACGCAGTCGGCCACCAATTGCGGCTCGGCCATCAGACAGGCGCCGAAAGCGCCCTTTTGCACGCGCTCCGACGGGCAGCCCACGTTCAGATTGACTTCGTCGTAGCCCCATTCCGCCGCCAGCTTGGCGCAACGCGCCAGCTCCGCCGGCTCGCTGCCGCCCAGTTGCAGCGCCAGCGGGTGCTCCGCCTCGTCAAAACGCAGATGGCGTTCGACGTCGCCGTGCAGCAGCGCGCCGGTGGTGACCATCTCGGTGTAGAGCCAGGTATGCCGGGTGATCTGACGCGCGAAATAGCGGTAGTGACGGTCGGTCCAATCCAGCATCGGCGCCACCGACAGCCGGCGCGACGGCAGGCCGCCGCTCTCCTGAACCCTAGAATGCTTCACTCCGCTGTCCTGCATCGTATCCCTATCCACCCGAAAGCCAATCACCGCTCAGCGTCGGCGGCCAGCCGGCCCGCCATCGCGCTAAGCGTTTGAAAAAAGGCATGAATTATCCTCCCGTAGCCGATCCAGGGTCAAGCATTGAGACAAAAACGCCGAGCAATCAAGTAGATGCGTCGCACAGCCCCAGGCAATTCCTCGCCGCAGGCAACTTTTTCAAAAATTGAATTTCATAAGCTTTAGCCTCGACGGCCGCTTCTTCGCGCCGAACGCGCCCTGGCAGGGGCGTCCAACGCGCAATCCATTACTAACAAAAACTATTCACAAATGAATATATTCATAAAAAGAGAACCCAGCCTCCACGGCTGTCCGCAGGTCCGGCCTCGCCGCCGGACCTGCGTCGCCAGCGGCAAGACGGGCCTGCCCGTCATTCCGGATGCCTCCACTTCAGCACAAGGTTGAACCATGTCCAAACCACTTTCCCTGCGCCTGCCGGCGCTGATGCTGTTGCCAGCGCTGCTGAGCGGCTGCCTTGAGCAGCCCAGCGTCGAGCAGCAAGCCGCGCGCATCGTCGAACAGATGAGCGTCCGCGAGAAGATCGGCCAGAAGATCATGATGGCCTTCCGTTACTGGTGCCCGGACGATCAGCCCGCCTGCACCGCCGGCATGACCGAACTGCCGGACGCCGCCAGCCGCGCGCTGCGCGACAACGCCATCGGCGGCGTGATTCTGTTCGCCAACAATCTGAGCGATTTGCAGCAAACCCGGCGTTTGTCCGAGCAGATCCGCCGGGCGCGGCCGCAGAACAGCCCGGTCGGACTGTTGATCGGCTCGGACCAGGAGGGCGGCAATGTCTTCCGCCTGCCGCGCCCGCTGGCCACCAGCTTCCCCGGCAATATGGCGCTGGGCGCCGCCTATGAAGCGACGCGGGACAGCAACCTCGCCCGCGACTCCGGCCGGGTGCTGGCCGCCGAGATCCGCGCCGTCGGCTTCAACGTCAACTTCGCGCCGGACGTGGACGTCAACAGCAATCCGCTCAATCCGGTGATCAATGTCCGCGCCTACGGCGACGATCCGGCCACCATCAGCCTGCTGGGGCAGGCCACGACGCAGGGCATGCGCGAGCAAGGCGTGATCGGCTCCTTCAAGCACTTCCCCGGCCACGGCGACACCGCCACCGACTCCCATTACGGCCTGCCGGTGGTGAACAAATCGCGCGCCGACGCCTACGCCATCGACCTGGCGCCCTACCGCCAGGCCATCGCCTCCGGCCAGCCGCCGGAGATGATCATGACCGCCCACATCCAGTACCCGGCGCTGGACAGCAGCCAAATCACCGCCCGCAACGGCGAACGCATGATCGCGCCGGCGACGATGTCGCGCAAAATCCAGCACGATCTGCTGCGCGGCGAGATGCGCTACCAGGGCGTCACCGTCACCGACGCGCTGGACATGAAGGGCATCAGCGATTTCTTCGAGCAGGCCGACGCGGTGATCAAGGTGTTCCAGGCCGATGTGGACATCGCGCTGATGCCCACCGAGTTCCGCACCGCCGCGCAAGCCGGCCGGCTGCGCCAATTGATAGACCAAGTGGCCGCCGCGGTGGCGGACGGTCGGATAGACCGCGCCGAACTGGACCGCTCGGCGCGGCGCATCGTGGCGATGAAGCTGCGCAACGAGGTCACCCCGGCCGGCGAAGCCAAGCCGCTGCCGGCGCTGAGCACCATAGGCGGCGCGGAGCATCGCGCGGTGGAAGCTAAAATCACCCGGCAATCCATCACCCTGCTGCGCAATCAGGGCGCGGCGCTGCCGCTGCGCTCGCCCAGCCAGCGCATCTTCATCCTGACGCCCTGGGGCGAACAGGCCGAGGCGATGCGTCGCCGCTTCGATGAAAAAGGCTATCGCCAGGTCAGCGGCGCCAAACTGAGCGCCACGCCGTGGGAAGCGCAGAAACAGGCGATCGATCAGGCCGACGTGGTCGTCATCGGCACCCTGGCCACCGGCGTCAGCCCGGTGGAACGCAACGGCGACCCCAACGCGCCGGCCATCGCGCCGCGGATGAAGCGCAGCCTGCAGACCGAGCCGGCGCCGGCCGCCGGCAACGGTTCCCTGGTCTTCAATGTGGCGGAAGACCTGCCCGCGCTCCGGACCCGCTTCGCCCGCAGCCTGTCCGCGCCGCCGCTCAGCGAGGCGCAGCAAATGCGCAATGCGATGGAATACGCCAAGCGGCAAGGCAAGAAGCTGATCCACGTGACCCTGCGCGCGCCTTACGACGTGATCAATTACGACGATCTGGCCGACGCCACGCTGGCCACCTACGCCTACTACGGCTATGAGAACGGCCTGCGCGGGCCCTCCATGCCGGCGCTGGTGGACGTGATGCTGGGCGCGAACCCGCCCGGCGGCAAGCTGCCGGTGGCCATCCACGCGCTGGACGAAAACGGCCAGCCGGGCGCGCTGCGCTACGCGCGCGGTTTTGGGTTGAGCTTCTGACGAAGCATCGCTCTTCTTAACCCTCCTCCTGCGCACCGCGGTCCTCCGGCCGCGGTGTTTTCTTTTGTCCCTGCGGCGGGCGGCTCCGCCGCTCCAAGGCATTCGCATTGAAATAGACACAATTTATACTGTATGAATATTTTGTGCGCTGCAGTATCATGAGCCTGAACCGACGGCTGAAGACGCCCGCACAACAGGGCCGCAAGCCGCGCGGAACCGGGCTACCCTCAAATAAGAAAGCAAGCGCATGGCCATAGAATCCAACGCCGTCCTACCGGACTTCGCCGCGTGGAGCATGTCCAAGGACTTTCCCAGCGGTCATCAAGTCGGCCGCCACCAACACCGCGAAGGCCAGCTGATTTTCGCCGTTTCCGGCGTGATGGAACTGTCCACCGCCGACGGTCTGTGGCTGGTGCCGCCGCAGCGCGGCGTCTGGATGCCGCCCGCGGTGGAGCACAGCATGCGCGCCCGCGGCACGGTGTCGCTGCGCACGCTGTACATCCAATCCCCGCACTATCTGGCGCAATTGCCGCGCCACTCCAAAGCCATCGCCATTTCGCCGCTGATGCGGGAACTCATCATCCGCCTGATGCGCACGCGCGGCATTCCCCACGCCGATCAAAAAGAAGGCCGCTTGCTGGACGTGCTGATCGACGAAATCGAATGGTCGGGGGAAACGGCCTTGCCGCTGCCGCCGCTGAGCGATCAGCGTTTGCAGCGGGTGTGCTCGGCGATTCTGGCCAATCCCGGCGACCGGCGCGGGCTTAACGAATGGGCGGAACTGGTGGGCGCGTCCAGCCGCACGCTGGCGCGGCTGTTCCAGCAGGAGCTGGGCGTGTCTTATCTGTACTGGCGTCAGCAAGTGTGCGCGATCTCGGCGCTGCCGCGGCTGGGCGCCGGCGAGCCGGTGACCCTGATCGCCTCCGATCTGGGTTATGAAACGCCCGGCGCGTTTTCCTCCATGTTCCGCCGCATCATGAACGCGGCCCCCAGCCAGTACTTCTCCTGATCCCATCCGCGGTTCAAAGCCCAGCCGACAAGAGCGAGGCTTTGAACCGCCTCTTTTCCGCCCCGCGGACCCGCGCGCCGACACGGCTTTGCCGCAGCGCAGCATAATTGTCCGTTTTGAAGCAGCAATTGTCCGCTTGCAAGAAGCCTGAACCAAACCGTTTCAATATGATAAATGGCTATTGAAACCGCCGTCTGGCCAGGTGACCATGTCCCATCCCAACTACGACGCCAAACGCTATTGGCTGCTGATTCTGGCCGCCACCTTTCTGTTCGGCTCCACCTTTCCCACCTCCAAGATCGTGTTGTCGGAAATGCCGCCCTTGTGGGCCGCGGTGGCGCGTTTCACCGCCGCCGCCGCCGGCATCGTGCCCATTCTGCTGTGGCAGCGCTTCCGCTATCCGCGCGCCTTCGTCCGCCCTCGCCCCTGGGGCGTGCTGGCCTTGATCGGCCTGTTGCAGACCGCCGGATCGATGGGCTTTCTCAATATCGGGCTGCGCAGCACCACCCCGGCCAAGGCCGCCATTCTGATGGCCTGCACCCCGCTGATCGTGGCCTTGATGTCGCGGCTGGCGCTGAAGGAAAAAATCCACCCTCTGGCCGCCGTCGGCCTGGTCCTGGCCTTCTTCGGCGTCGCCGTCTGCATCGGCCTGAACAAGCTGGACGGCTTCGGCGCCGGCGACGCGCTGGTGCTGTGCGGCGCGGCCTGCTGGGCGGCGTCCACGCTGGTGATCAAGGGCAGCCGCATCGTGATCAACGTCTGGGCGCTGACCTTCTGGCAGATGCTGGTGGGTTCGGCCTGCCTGGCGCTGCTGGCCTGGGCCGGCGGCGAAGTCCCGACACTGCCTCACAGCGAGCGGGTGCTGGCCGCCTTCCTCTGGCTGGCGCTGCCGGCCACCACCGGCGCGATGGCGCTGTGGTTCATGGCGCTGGACCTGGGCGGCGCGGTGCGCACCAGCGGTTTCCTGTTTCTGTCCCCGCTGTTCGCCACCCTGATTTCCTTCGCCGCCTTCGGCTATTCGCTGTCGCTGCATGAGCTGATCGGCGGCGTGCTGATCGGCGTCGGCATTTATCTAGTGTCCAAGCGCCCGGACGCCGCCGCGCAGCCGCAAACCGCCCCCGTCGGCGACAAGATCTGAACACCGCAGCTTTTTCCTCTTTCATTCACATGAGCGTTCCCACCATGCAAAAACTCATCATCACCGCCGCCGTCAACGGCGGCATCACCAGCCGGCAGAAACATCCCGGCGTGCCGTTTTCGCCGGAAGAAATCGCCCAGGCCGCCTATGAATGCTGGAACGCCGGCGCTTCGGTGGTCCACATCCACGCCCGCAACCCGGACGGCACGCCCAGCTACGACGCGGACATCTACGGCGATATCGTCCGCCGCATCCGCGAGCGCTGCGACATCCTGATCAATCTGAGCACCTCCGGCCTCAATCTGCCGCCGCAGCTGGAGAAGAAGGAAGCCTGGAACCATCTGTCCTTCCGTCCGGACATCGCCTCCTTCAACTGCGGCTCGGTCAACCACGGCAGCAAGCCCTTCATCAATCCGCCTGAACTGGCCCGCGCGCTGGCGCTGGACATCCGCGAATACCGCGCCAAGCCGGAGATCGAGGTCTATCACCAGGGCATCATCGGCGAGGCGCTGAAACTGCAGGAAGACGGCTATCTGAGCGGCCCGCTGTGCTTCAGCTTCGCCATGGGCATACAGGGCGGCGCGGCCGCCACCTGCAAAAACCTGCTGCATTTCGTCGAAAGTATTCCGCAGGACAGCGTGTGGTCGGCGCTGGGCATAGGCAAACACCAGCTGGCGATCAATCTGCACACCCTGCTGCTGGGCGGCCATGTGCGCACCGGCCTGGAAGACAACGTCTATTACCGCTACGGCGAACTGGCCCGAGACAACGCCCAATTGGTGGAGCGCCTGGCGCGTCTGGCCGGCGAAGTCGGCCGCGAGATCGCCTCCCCCGCCGAAGCCAAGCAAATTCTGGGCATTCACTAAAGGACACACTACATGAGCACGATCGATCCCAATCCGCATAAAGAACACGGCCTGGAAATCTACGGCGCGCCGCTGAATCAGGCCAAACTCGCCGTGGTGCTGCTGCACGGCCGCCGCCAGAGCGCCCAGGACGCCTACAAAAACGGCGAGGCCATCGGCCTGGCCGACGTCGCCTACATTCTGCCCATCGCCAAGGACCGCACCTGGTATCCGCACAGCTTCATGGCGCCGCTGGACAGCAATCAGCCCTCGCTGGACCAGGCGCTGGACTGCGTCGAGGCCACCATCGAGGAACTGCGCGGCTACGGCTTCGCCGACAGCCGGATCGTGCTGATGGGCTTCTCCCAGGGCGCTTGCCTGGCCGCCGAATTCATCTATCGCCGCCCACGCCCGATAGGCGGGCTGATCGCCTTCTCCGGCGGCCTGTTCGGCCCCGACGAGGCGGCCTGGGGCGCGCCGTCCGCGGCGCTGGACTTCCCGGCCTTCTTCGGCACCAGCGACAGCGACAGCTGGATGCCGCTGGAGCGCATCGAACGCAGCGCCGAGGCCTTCCGCCGCGCCGGCGCCGAGGTGGATTTCCGCGTTTACCCGGACATGCCCCACCACGTTTGCGCCGACGAGATCGACGCCGCGCGCGATTTGCTGTCCGCGCTGTTGCAACCGCAAACCAGCTTGAGCTGAGAGGAGACCGCGATGACCGACGCTTTCATCTGCGACGCCGTGCGCACCCCCATCGGCCGCTTCGGCGGCGCCTTGTCCGGCGTGCGCGCCGACGATCTGGCCGCGGCGCCGCTGCGCGCGCTGCTGGAGCGCAATCCGGGCCTGGGCCCGGCGGCGATAGACGAAGTGATCCTGGGCTGCGCCAACCAGGCCGGCGAGGACAACCGCAACGTGGCCCGCATGAGCCTGCTGCTGGCCGGCTATCCGGAGAGCGTCCCGGGCCTGACCGTGAACCGCCTGTGCGCGTCCGGCCTGGACGCGGTGGCGCTGGCGGCGCGCGCCGTCAAGTCCGGCGAGGCCGAGCTGCTGATCGCCGGCGGCGTGGAATCCATGTCGCGCGCGCCCTTCGTGATGCCGAAATCGGACAAAGCCTTCGGCCGCGACATGCAGATCTACGACACCACCATAGGCTGGCGCTTCGTCAATCCGGCGATGGAGAAACAATACGGCGTGGACACCATGCCGGCCACGGCGGAGAACGTGGCGCGCGAATTCGGCGTCAGCCGCCAGGATCAGGACGCCTTCGCGCTGCGCAGCCAGCAGCGTTACTTCGCCGCGCTGGAAACCGGCTTCTTCGCCGAGGAGATCGTCCCGGTGACGATCCCGCGCCGCAAGCAGGACCCGCTGATCGTCAGCCGCGACGAGCATCCGCGCCAGACCTCTCTGGAGGAGCTGGCCAAGCTCAAGGCGCTGTTCGGCCCGGAGTCCAGCATCACCGCCGGCAACGCCTCCGGCGTCAACGACGGCGCGGCGGCGATGATCATCGCCTCGGCCGCGGCGGCGCAACGCCACGGCCTGCGTCCGCGCGCGCGGGTGCTGGCCTCGGCCAGCTCCGGCATCGCGCCGCGCATCATGGGCGCGGGCCCGATCGAGGCCAGCCGCAAGGCGCTGCGCCAGGCCGGCCTCGGCATCGAGGACATCGACGTCATCGAACTGAACGAAGCCTTCGCCGCCCAGGCGCTGGCGGTCACCCGCGCGCTGGGCCTGCCCGACGATTGCGAACGGGTGAACCCCAAGGGCGGCGCCATCGCGCTGGGCCACCCGCTGGGCATGAGCGGCAGCCGGCTGGCGCTGACCGCCGCCGCGCAGTTGCAGGCCGGCGGCAAGCGCTACGCGCTGTGCACCATGTGCGTGGGCGTGGGACAGGGCCTGGCGCTGATTCTGGAACGGGTATAGGCCGGACGAGGCGGCCTTGACGGCCGCCGTCAAACCATACGAGGGGGGAAACATGCATCAACACGCCAATATCAAAAAAGCCATCCAGTTGAGCAACAGCTTCTGGGACATCACCACCCAGGCCGGCCTGGCCAATATCGTCACCCGCAACCTGGGCGACGGCCGCCATGAGGCGGTGGCCAACGGCAAGCGCTTCGTCAATATGTCGTCCTATTCCTATCTGGGCCTGGACTCGCACCCGGACATTCTGCAGGCGGCGGCGGACGCGGTCTTGAACACCGGCTCGTTGAACACCTCGATTTCGCGCATCCGGGTGCAGTTCGACATCCTGCAGCAGGCGGAGGACGCGCTGGCGGAGCTGGTGGACGCGGAAACGCTGACCGTGCCGTCCTGCGCCGCCGCCGCCGCGGCCGCCCTGCCCCTGCTGGCCTCCGGCGCGCTGACCGAGGATGTACCGCCCTTGATGGTGTTCGACAAGAACGCCCACTTCTGCCTGAACATGATGAAGCCGATCTGCGCCGACGAGGCCGAGATCCAGACCATACGCCACAACGATCTGAACGCGCTGGAAGACCTGTGCAAGACCCATGCGCGCGTGGCCTACGTCGCCGACGGGGTCTACAGCACCGGCGGCATGGCTCCGGTGCCGGAACTGCTGGCGTTGCAGGACAAATACGGTTTGTTCCTGTTCTTCGACGAAGCCCACGGCCTGTCCACGCTGGGCCGCCACGGCCGCGGCCTGGTGCTGGAAACCATGGGCGGCATCAATGAGCGCACCTTGATCGTCACCTCGCTGAACAAGGGCTTCGGCGCGTCTGGCGGCGCCATCTTCCTGGGCCCGCGCCACGACGCCCAGCGCCGCAAGCTGGCCACCCGCTTCGGCGGGCCGGTGACCTGGTCGCAACGCATCAACACCGCCGGCCTGGGCGCCATCATCCAGTCGGCGGCCATTCACCGCTCCGAGGAGCTGCCGCGTCTGCAACAACGGCTGCAGGACAATATCCGCCTGTTCGACCAGCATGTGGCCTCGGACAATAGCGGCGAACCGCTGCCCATACGCTTCGTCTCCATCGGCTCGGAGGAAAACACCATCTTCTACGCCAAGAGCTTGCTGGAAGACGGTTTCTACACCTCGCCCATCTTCTTCCCAGTGATCGCCAAGGGCCGCGCCGGCCTGCGCATCATGATCCGCGCCAATATGACGACGCAGGAGATCGAGCGCTTCGCCGCCTGCCTCAATCAGTTGCGAGCCGCCCATGAATGAGAAAACCCTGACCGCGCCGCCCGCGGCGCTGGCGCAGCCGGCCGGCCGGCTGATGGCGCTGGCCTGCCTGATCGTGTTCATGGCGCAGATGGCCACCACCGTGTATCTGCCGTCGCTGCCGGCGGTGATGCGGGAGCTGGCGATGAGCCAGAGCCTGGTGGAGATGTCGATTTCCGGCTATGTGGTGGGCGCGGCCTTGCCGGTGCTGTTCTGGGGCTCGGCGGCCGACCGCTGGGGCCGGCGCGGGCCGCTGCTGATTTCGCTGGCGCTGTTCGTGGTCTGCAGCCTGCTGCTCGCCTTCGTGTCCAACGCCGCGGAGCTGCTGACGCTGCGCGTGGCGCAGGGCATCGCCGGCGGCGGCGCGGCCATCATCGCCCGCATCATCGTGCGCGATCACTGGCGCGGCGACGATCTGGCGCGCAAATTGTCCGTGCTCTCCATCGCCTTCATCACCGCGCTGGGCGGCGGCCAGTTCATCGGCGGCCTGATCGGCAAATACAGTCATTGGGAAGCCGGCTTCGCCTTGATGGCGGTCACCGGCGCCGTGGCGGCGCTGCTGACCATGGGCCTGCCGCTGCAAGCCGGCCGCCCGGCCGCCGCGGCCTCCGGACCCAGCCCGTACTGGGGCATTCTGCGCCGACCCGGCTTTCTGTGGCCGGCCTGCGCCGGCGGCCTGGGCTTCGCCACCACGGTGACCTTGCAAGAGGTCAGCCCCTTCGTGTTTCAGGAGCACTTCGGCCTGGCGGTGGCCGGCTTCGGCAACGTCGGACTGTTGATCGGCCTGTCCTATTTCAGCGGCGCCATGGTGGTGAACCGCCTGGTGGCCCGCGTGGGCGGGCTGCGCCTGATGCGCGCCGGCGCGGCGCTGCTGGCCGCGGCCACGCTGGCCATGCTGCTGGGCTGGCACTTGGGCCTGCTGGAGCGCCTGCCCGGCCTGTGGCTGTTCATCGGCCTCTACTGCCTGACCATTTTCGGCCAGGCGGTGCTGTTCCCCAACAGCATGGCCACCGCCGTCAGCGACGCCAAGGAGCACGGCGCTCACGCGATGGCGCTGTGCGGCTTCCTGCAGCAGGGGCTGGCCGGCATCGCCGCCACCGTCTCGGTGCTGCTGCATCACGACGGCGCCTGGACGCTGGCGGTGGCCGCCCTGGGCCTGTTGACCCTGTCGCAAGTGCTGTTCAAGGTGCGCGCGCGCGCCGCCTGAATCGAGGAAGCTCTTCCATGTCCCGTATCGAATCCCGCGTTCCCGCCTCCGGCGAGACGTTTGAACGCAACGCCGAAGCCTACCGCCAGCTGCGCGAGCGCATCGCCGCCGCCCGCGACGCCGCCTTGCAAGGCGGCGGCCCGGAGGCGCGCGCCAAGCAAGCGGCCAAGGGCAAGCTGTCCCCGCGCGAACGCCTATCCCTGCTGCTGGACCCCGGCACGCCCTTTCTGGAGATCGGCCAACTGGCCGCCCACGACGTGTACGAGCACGCGGTGCCCTGCGCTGGCATCGTCACCGGCATCGGCATCGTCGCCGGCCACGCGGTGGCGGTGTTCGCCAACGACGCCTCGGTCAAGGGCGGCACTTATTACCCGCTGACGCTGCGCAAGCATCTGCGCACCCAGCAGATCGCCCGAGAGCAAGGCCTGCCCTGCCTCTATCTGGTGGATTCCGGCGGAGTCTACCTGCCCTTGCAGGAAGACATCTTCCCGGACGAGCAGCACTTCGGCCGCATCTTCCGCAATATCGCCGAGATGTCGGCGCTGGGCCTGCCGCAGATCTCGGCGGTGCTCGGCTCTTGCACCGCCGGCGGCGCCTACATCCCGGCGATGAGCGACGAAACCATCATCGTGCGCGGCAACGGCTCCATCTTCCTGGGCGGCCCGCAACTGGTGCGCGCCGCCACCGGGGTGATCGTGGACGCGGAAACCCTGGGCGGCGCCGATGTGCACACCCGCGACAGCGGAGTGGCCGACCACTACGCGCTCAGCGACGAACACGCGCTGCGGCTGATGCGGGACATCGTCGCGCGCCGCGGCCGCGGCCGGCAGTACGCGCCGCCGCAAGCGCCGCGGCCGCCGCGTTACGATCCGGCGGAACTGGCCGGCATCGTCAGCGCCAACCCGCGCGAGCATATTCCGGCGCGGGAAATTCTGGCCCGGCTGCTGGACGACTCCGCCTTCGCCGAATACCGCGCCCGTTTCGGCGCCACCATTCTGTGCGGCACCGGCCACATCGGCGGCTATCCGGTGGGCGTGCTGATCAACGACGGCGTGCTGTTCTCGGAAAGCGCGCAAAAAGCGGCCAACTTCATCGAACTCTGCGCCCAACGCGGCATTCCGCTGCTGTTCCTGCACAATATCAACGGCTTCATGGTGGGCGCGGAATACGAGGCCGGCGGCATCGCCAAACACGGGGCCAAGATGGTCAACGCCGCCTCCTGCGCCCGCGTGCCCAAGTTCAGCATCCTGATCGGCGGCAGCTACGGCGCCGGCAATCTGGCCATGTGCGGCCGCGCCATCGGCCCGCAGTTGATGGCGATGTGGCCCAACGCCAAGACCACGGTGGTGGGCGGCGAACAGGCGGCGACGGTGCTGGCGCTGATCCGCGCCGAGCAATTGGAAAAACAGGGCAAGGCCTGGACGCCGGAAGAAGAGGAAAGCTTCAAGCGGCCGATCCGCGACGCCTACGAGCGCCAGGGCCAGGCGCTGTACGTGGCGGCCCGCATGTGGGTGGACGCCATCGTCGACCCGGCCCAGACCCGAGAATGGCTGGCGCTCAGCCTGGCGCTGGCCGCCGCCGCCCCGGTCCAAGACACCCGCTTCGGCGTATTCAGGATGTAAACACCATGTTCAAACGAATTTTGATCGCCAACCGCGGCGAGATCGCGCGCCGCATCGCCCGCAGCTGCCGGCGGCTCGGCATCGAGCATGTCGCCGTCTACTCCACGGCCGACGCCGGCGCCGCGCATCTGGAAGGGGCCGCGGAGCGGCGCTGGATAGGCGAGGCCCCGGCCAGCGCCAGCTATCTGAACGGCGAGGCCATCATCACCGCGGCGCTGGACAGCGGCTGCGAGGCCATCCATCCCGGTTACGGCTTCCTGTCGGAAAACGCCGACTTCGCCCGCGCGGTGACCGCCGCGGGCCTGGTCTTCATCGGCCCCGACGCCGACACCATCGCCCAGATGGGCGACAAGGCGCGCGCGCGCCAATTGATGGCGGCGGCGGGCGTGCCGGTGACGCCGGGCTCGGCGGAAGCCACCGAGTCCTACGGACTGATCCTGGAGAGCTGCGCCGAGATCGGCTATCCGGTCATTCTCAAGCCGGTGGCCGGCGGCGGCGGCAAGGGCATGCAAGTGGTGTGGGAAGAAGCCGCGCTGCGCGAGGCGGTGGACGCCGCGGTGCGCGTCGGCCGCTCCAGCTTCGGCGACGGCCGGCTGCTGGTGGAGCGCTATATCGCGCGGCCGCGCCATCTGGAAGTGCAGGTGTTCGGCGACCGCCACGGCAATGTGGCGCATCTGTTCGAACGCGAATGCTCCTTGCAGCGCCGTCATCAGAAAATCATCGAGGAGGCCCCGGCCTGCGCGATGCCGGCCGCCACCCGCGCCGTGCTGCTGGACACCGCGGTGCGCGGCGCGGCGGCCATCGGCTACCAAAACGCCGGCACTTTTGAATTCATCCTGGCGCCGGACGGCCAGTTCTATTTCCTGGAGGTGAACACCCGCTTGCAGGTGGAGCACCCGGTCACCGAGGCCGTCACCGGACTGGACCTGGTGGAGTGGCAGTTGCGCGTCGCCGCCGGCGAAGCCCTGCCGCTGCGCCAGGAGGAGATCCGCGCCGACGGCCACGCCATCGAATGCCGGGTCTACGCCGAAGACCCGCTGCGCGAGTTCGCGCCCATGCCGGGCAAGGCGCTGCTGGCGCGCTGGCCGCAAGGCTGCCGCGTGGACGCGGCCTTCGACGGCGACGGCGGCGAGGTGCCGGCTTTCTACGATCCGATGCTGGCCAAGCTGATCGCCCACGGCGGCAGCCGCGCCGCGGCCTTGGACGCGCTGCAAGCCGCCGCGCGCGACACCGCGCTGCCGGGCCTGAGCACCAATCTGGGCTTCATCGAGCGGCTGCTGCGCGAGCCGCGGGTGCGGGCCGGCGAGCTGGATACCCATCTGGTCGACCAGCTCGCCGCCGCGCCGGAAGCCGCGCCGCTGGCCGAGGCCGTCGCCTGCGCCGCCGCCGTCGAACTGACCCTGGCCTGCGTCGAATCGTCCTCGCCCTGGCAGGGCGGCATCGGCCCGCACGACCGCGCCGCGCTGGACCCGGACGCGCCCTTGGGCCGGCTGAGCTATCGCGCCGGCGCCTCGCGCTGGCAGGCCCGGCTGCTGGAACGCTCAGGCGCCCAGGTCCGCGCGGCGGTGGCGGAACGGAGCCTGCGCGTGGAACTGCGCCGCGACGGCGAGCTGTGGCGCGGCGAGGTGGACGGGCGGCAATGGAGCGCCCTGCCCTGCGGCGACGACATGGAGTTGACGGTGGCCGGCCATCGGCTGCGCTTGCAGGCGGAGCAGCCGGAAGCCGCCGAGGCGGACGCCGACGCCGGCCAGCGGGTGGCCTCGCCGATGCCGGGCACGGTGGTGGCGCTGCCGGTGGCGGTCAATGAGCGGGTGGAGGCCAATCAGGTGATGGCCGTCGTCGAGGCGATGAAGATGGAAAACCGCATCTACGCGCCGCGCGCCGGCGTCGTCAGCGCGCTGCACTGCCGGGTGGGCGACATCGTCGCCGCCGACCAGCTGCTGGCCAGCGTCGCGGCCGACGACGTTTGATCGCGCTCTAGCCGCTCAACCATGAAAAAAGCGCGGGCCACGGCCCGCGCTTTGTCTTGGCTTGCTGGCGTTCAGGACTGCGCGGACGCGCTCAAACCGGCCAGTTGCTGCCGCTCCGGCTGCCGGAAATCCACCGCCATCATCACCGACAGCGCGGTGATGGTGATGATGGAAAAGAAGAACAGCTGACGCGCCCAGACGCGGTCGTCGATGCTGCGCTTGTAGCCGGACAAGGCCATCTTCAGCCACCACAGGCTGGTGGCCCCGGCTACCGCCAGATAGCCGTAGCCGGCGTAGCCGCCGAAGGCCAGCATCGCGGTGGCGGCGCCGAAGGCCAGGATGTAGAGCACGATCTGGCGCTTGGCGCTGGAAATGCCCTTGACCACCGGCAGCACCGGAATCCCCGCCGCCTGGTAATCCTGCAGGCGGAAGATGGCGATGGCGTAGGAATGCGGCATCTGCCACAGACAGAACATCAGCAGCAGGATGGCCGCGCCGGCGTCGAAACGGCCGGTCACCGCGCAGTAGCCGGCCACCGGCGGCACCGCGCCGGACAAGCTGCCCACCAGGGTGCCGTACACCGAATGGCGCTTCATATAGAGGCTGTACACCCCCACATAGATGACGAAGCCGAACAGCACGCAGCCGAAGGCCAGCGGATTGGTCCAGCGCCACAGCGCGTAGAAGCCGGCCAGGCCGAGCAGCAGGCCGTGGGCCAGCGCCGCCCGCGCGCTCATCGCGCCGGTGACCAGCACCCGCTTGCGGGTGCGGGCCATCTTGGCGTCGATGTCCCGGTCGATGCAGTTGTTGATCGCGCAGCCGGACGCCACCACCAGCGAGAGGCCGGCCAGGGTGGCCAGCAGCAAGCTCCAGTCAACCCGGCCCTGGGCCGCCAGCAGAAAACCGCCGACGGCCGAGATCAGGTTGCCGAAGATGATGCCCGGCTTGGTCACCTGCAGATAGCGCTTGAATGTCAAGACGGTCTCTCTCAAACCCGCCTCAGCGCATCATCAGCGCGTCGGCGGTGTAGATGATCCAGATCGACAGCCCGACCAGCAGCACGATCACCATGCCGGTGAACAGGAAGGAGAAGGTATTGAGCTTGCCCTCCTTGCTGAAGTCCAGATGCAGGAAATACTTCAGATGCACCACGATCTGCACCACCGCCAGCGCGAAGATGCCGATCGCCGTCGCCTGCGGCGTGAAGGCGCCGCCCATCACCATCCAGAACGGAATGGCGGTGAGCACCACCGACAGCAGGAAGCCGATCAGATAGCTTTTCACGCTGCCGTGGGCGGCGTGTTGATGTGCCTGGCTCATCCCATGGCTCCTTTCAGGTAGACGACGGTGAACACGCAGATCCACACGATGTCGAGGAAGTGCCAGAACAGCGACAGGCAGTTCAGACGCGTCATCGCGCGGCCGGTCAGGCCGGTCTTGGCCACTTCCATCATCATCACCGCCATCCAGATCAGGCCGGCGGTCACGTGCAGGCCGTGCAGGCCCACCAGGCCGAAGAAGGCCGACAGGAAGGCGCTGACCTGCGGACCGTGGCCCTCGGAGATCAGGTGGTGGAATTCGTTGATTTCCAGGCCGATGAAGGCGGCGCCGAACAGGAAGGTCATGCCCAGCCAGCCCAGCACCGCGGATTTATTGCCCTTCTGACCGGCGATCATCGCGAAGCCGTAGGTGATGGAAGACAGCAGCAGCGCCGCGGTCTCCACCAGCACGTATTGCAGATCGAAGATCTCCTTGCCGGACACGCCTTCCGCCACATTGCGGAACAGCACGGCGTAAGCCGCGAACGCGCTGGCGAACAGGATGCAGTCGGTCATCAGGTAGAACCAGAAGCCCAACACGGTTTGCGAACCGCTGTCGTGGTGCTCGTGGTCGTCGTGCGCTTCGTGCGCGTCTTTTACATAAGTCGTCATGTCGGATTCAACCTGTTACGCGGTGGTGGTCGGACGCGCCGCCTTGTGCGGCTGGGCCGGGTCGCGCTCGGTGTAGTTGTCCACATCGATGCCCAGTTTTTCGAAACGCTCGCGCTCGATGGCCTCCACTTCCTCCGGCTGCACGTAGTAGTCCAGATCGTTGTCGTAGGCACGCGCCAGCATGCAGCCGACGATGCCCACCAGACCAACGATGGCCAGCCACCAGATATGCCAGATCAGGGCGAAGCCCAACACCGTGGTGAAGCCGCCGATATAGACGCCCATCGCGGTGTTCTTCGGCATGTGGATGGGCTCGTAGGACTTGGGCACCGCGTAGGCCACGCCTTTTTCCTTCATGTCGGTGAAGGCGTCGATGTCATGCACCACCGGCAGCTTGGCGAAGTTGTAGAACGGCGCCGGCGACGAGGTGGACCACTCCAGGGTATGGCCGTTCCACGGGTCGCCGCTGACGTCGGCCAGCTTCTTGCGGTCGCGGATGCTGACCACGATCTGCAGCAACTGGCAGGCGATGCCGCAGGCGATCAAGAGCGCGCCGAACAGCGCCAGATACAGCCACGGCTCCCATTCCGGGTTGGTGGTGTAGTTCAGGCGGCGGGTCATGCCGAGGAAGCCCAGCACGTACAGCGGCATGAAGGCGAACATGAAGCCGATCTGCCAGAACCAGAACGAGGCCTTGCCCAGTTTCGGGTTCAGCTTGAAGCCGAACACTTTCGGGAACCAGAAGGTGACGCCGGCCAGATAGCCGAACACCGCGCCGCCGATGATGGTGTTGTGGAAGTGGGCGATCAGGAACAGGCTGTTGTGCAGCACGAAGTCCGCGCCCGGCACCGCCATCAACACGCCGGTCATGCCGCCGATGGAGAAGGTGACCATGAAGCCCAGCGTCCACAGGATGGGGGTTTCAAAGCGCAGGCGGCCGCGGTAAATGGTGAACAGCCAGTTGAACAGTTTCACCCCGGTCGGGATCGAAATGATCATGGTGGCGATGCCGAAGAAAGCGTTGACGCTGGCGCCGGAACCCATGGTGAAGAAGTGATGCAGCCACACCATGAAGCCCAGGATGGAGATCGCGCCGCTGGCGTAGATCATGGACTTATGGCCGAACAGGCGCTTGCCGGTGAAGGTGGACACCACCTCGGAGAAAATGCCGAAGGCGGGCAGCACCAGGATGTACACCTCGGGATGGCCCCAGGCCCAGAACAGGTTCAGATACATCATCGCGTTGCCGCCGGCTTCCGCGGTGAAGAAATGGAAGTCCAGGTAGCGGTCCAGGCTCAGCATGGCCAGCGCGCCGGTCAGGATGGGGAAGGAGCTGGCGATCAGCACATTGGCCCAGGTGCAGGTCCAGGTGAAGATGGGCATGTCCATCAGCTTCATGCCGGGGGCGCGCATCTTGATCACGGTGACCAGGAAGTTGATCGCCGTCAGCGTCGTCCCTATCCCTGATATCTGCAAGGCCCAGGTGTAGTAATCCACCCCCACGTCCGGACTGAAGGCGATGCCGGCCAAGGGCGGATAGGCCACCCAGCCGGTGCGGGCGAAGTTGCCCACGCCCAGCGACAGGTTGACCAGAATCACCGCCGCCACCAGCAGCCAGAAGCTCAGCGAGTTCAGGAAGGGGAAGGCCACGTCGCGCGCGCCGATCTGCAGCGGCACCACGATGTTCATCAGGCCCGTCATGAACGGCATCGCCATGAAGATAATCATGATCACGCCGTGGGCGGTGAAGATCTGATCGTAGTGATCCGGCGGCAGCACGCCGTGGCTGCCGCCGGTGGCGATGGCCAATTGCGCGCGCATCATCAGCGCGTCGGCGAAGCCGCGCAACAGCATGATCATGGCGACGATGATGTACATCACGCCGATCTTCTTGTGGTCGACCGAAGTCAGCCACTCATGCCACAGATAGCCCCATTTGCCCATTTTGGAGATCAGGGCCACCAGCATCAGCCCGATCAGGCCGACGCCGCCCAGCGCGCCCATCACAATGGGCTCGTGGAAGGGGATGGCGTCCAGCGTAAGTTTGCCTAACAGCATGTCTTGATTACTCCTTCACCGTCAGCGGTTCGCACAGGCTCTTGGCCAGAGCGGCCAGCTTCACGTCGGCCTCGGTGGCGGCCAGCGAGGTGCGGCCGGTCATGTATTTGTGCAGCACGCCCTGGAACAGATAGGGGGTGACGGCGCCGTAATAGGCCACCGGGTTCTTTTCGCTGGGCAGCACCAGGCCGCGGTAGCCGTTCACGTCCAGCGTCTTGCCGGAGGCCTTGACCTTGGCGACCCAGGCTTCGAACTCCGCCGGCGTCTTGGTGGCGACGGCGTTGAACTTCATCCCGGAGAAACCGGCGCCGCTGTAGTTGGCGGAGAAGCCCTTGTACACGCCCGGCTCATGCGCCAGCAGATGCAACTGGGTCTGCATGCCGGCCATCGCGTAAATCTGGCCGCCCAATTGCGGGATGAAGAAGGAGTTCATCGCCGCGTCGGAAGTGATCTTGAAGTTCACCGGCACATTGCTGGGGAAGGCCAGCTCGTTGATCGTGGCGATCTGCTGCTCCGGATAGATGAACAACCATTTCCAATTCAACGCCACCACCTGCACCTCGATCGGCTTCTGGTCGGAATCCAGCGGGCGGTACGGGTCCAGCTTGTGGGTGGTTTCCCAGGTCAGCACGGCGAGGAAGGCGATGATGATGCAGGGAATCAGCCAGACCACCAGCTCGATCTTGGTCGAATGCGACCATTTCGGCTCATAGACGGCGTCCTTATTGCTGGCGCGGTACTTCCAGGCGAAGAAGAAGGTCATCAGGATCACCGGGATGACCACCAGCAGCATCAGCGCGGTTGCCGTGATGATCAGGGACTTCTGCTCCGCCGCCACGGGGCCCTTGGGGTCAAGGATTCCGCCTTGACACCCGGCGAGCAGCAGCGCCGAAGCTACAGCAAGTCCCCGCCACAGGCGTGAGGGTCTTTGGTTTCTCATCATTTACGACTTTACGGGTTGAACATTCTTGTTATCTCGCCCGGGCGCGTAAGGCTGCGCGCCATCGGCCCCGGCGGCGGTAATCCAGGCCCGGCTCATGACCGGACGGCAACGGCAAGCCCTTGCGCGGCCGACGGCCATGCAAATGCTATTGGCATAATAAAAAGCAATGCGGAACTCGCAGCGCGAGCTGATCAAAATCGAAAGGTCGGCATGATCAATCGACAGGGGCGACGCGAATCGCCCCGGGTGGATGACGCGACAGGAAAACGGCGACAAGCGGCCTTCCCCTGCTGGGACATCACAACGCTGACAGCCGGCGAACCCTCGGGCGGAGACGCGTCTTCCGGCGGGCAAGCAAGCCCTGGACGGCGCAGAAAGCGGCGGGAGCATCCCGGTTGTGAAGCCAGGCGGCGCTATTAAAAACAGTTCGCCCCCAACTTTCAAGGGCAAATTTGATCCAGGTTAACGGCCGCTCGCGGGGTAAATCCAGAGAGCTTGTTACAGATCAATGACGAAAATAGAGCCAAAGCGCAGACATGGCGTGATCTAGAACGAAAGCATGAAGTAAATACTCGAACCTATACACAGTTTCAAACTGTTACAAAAAAGCTGGAACTCCGCCCCTTGCAGTGCACAAAAACAACGGGATTCAATACAAATCGCAACAAAAACATAAACCAAACAATATGGATTGACAGCGAGGAAAACGCCGGCCCCGCCTGGCTCAGGCGTCGGGCAGACATAGCAAGGCATTGCGCAGAAACGCTTCGAAACTGCGGCTCTCCACCAGCCGGGCGCCGGCGCGCTGACGCATGAAGGAAACGAACAGCTCGTAGATCGCCATCGCTTCCTCGTACTCGGTCTTGCTGATCGCCAGCAGGAAGATCACCCGCGCCACGCCGCCCTCCCCCCAGGCGATGCCGTGAGGCGCGATGATGGTGCACACCGTGGTCTTGCGCGCCAGCAAGCCCAGCGAGTGCGGCAAGGCGATGCCGTCGCCCAGCATGGTGCTGAGGATGTCCTCGCGCTCGCGCACCGAAGGCAGGAAATCGGCGTCGACATAGCCTTCCTCGCGCAGCCGCCCGCAAACGCGCTCGAACAGCGCCTGCTGGCTCAGCCCCTGCTCCGCCACCCAGAAATGCTGGGCGGAAAAATAGCGCTCCAGCATATAGGGCCGGGTGCGGTCCACCGCCACCAACCGCGCCAATTGCTCCAGCTGGTAATCCGACGGAAACGGCGACAGCAGCGCCACCGGCTTGCGTTTGTCCTCCAGCCTCACCGTGGACACCACGAAATCCGCGCCCACATGCTCCAGCGCCTCGTACTCCTGACAGGACAAGGCGGCGCACACCTCCAGCTGCGGAAAGCGACGCCGCAGCACCGCCTCCAGCGTGCGCAGCGTGGCGTTGCCGCCGTCGCACACCAGCAGGGCCTGCGGCCGACGCAGATAACCGATCTGGTAATGGCGCTCCAGCCCCACGCCGATGTGCAGCACCAGATAGCCGATCTCGTTCTCCGAGATCCGGTACGGCGAGTGCTTGGCCCAACTCGACACCGCCGCCAGCGTGAAGTCGTAGGCCAGCGCGTAATGCTGCTTGATGTCGGCCAGCACCGGATTGGCCAGCGTGATCTGGTAACGCACCCGGGTGATCATGGTTTTGACGTGGGTGACCAGATCGTCGCGCAATTGCCGGTCGGCGCGCAGATCGTAGCGGTAATGGCGGTTGATGTAGTCGAGGATGTAGCGGACCAGCGCGTCGGCGTCGTCGGCGTTGATCGCGCTGGGCAATATGCCGCTCAGGCTGCGCGCGGCGATGTTGACGCAGAGGAAGGCTTGCTCGGCGGCGGCGATCTCCACCCCGCTCATGCGCCGCAGCAGGCCGGCGATGTGCGTCGCGGCCTGGGCCGCCGCCGGCGGCGCTTCCTCGCAGGAGAAATCCTGCAAGGGAAAACCGTCGACGATGCGCTTGGCCGCCACCGCGCAATAAAAGCTCAGGAACTGGGCGCCGTCGTCGCTGAGGCGGACGCCGGCGCGGCTCAGGCAGCCGGGCAGGCCGGCGCGCACCGTCGCCAGCGCGTCGGCCAGCACCGGGTCCGCGCTCAACAAGGGATGGTCCGCCCGCTCCGCCGCCAGCTGCGCCAAGAGATCGCTGAGGCAGACGCGGATGGAGGATTCCGCGCCCAGCAGCTTCATGCCGTAATGCGGCTTGGCCTCTATGCTCAGGCCGTAGCCGGCCAGGCGCTCGCGCACCTCGGCCATGTCCGTCTGCAAGGTGGCCCGGCTGACGCACCAGGCGTCGGCCAGGTCCTGCAGCTTCAAGGCGTAGGCGGAGCCGAGGAACTGCGCCAGCAGATAATGCACCCGCTCGCCGGCCTGACGCGGAATGGCGCGGCCGGAGCCGGCCTGCGGCCGCACCTGCTGGAAGCGTTCCGGGTCGTCGGCCTGCAGCCGGTAGCCCTCGCCGCGCTTGAGCACGAAGCGCGCGCCGTGCTCGGCCAGAATGGCGTTGAGCGCGTCGATGTCGTTGCGCACGGTGCGGGTGGACACCGCCAGCCGGCGCGCCAGCTCTTCCTGCGGCAACGCTTCCGCCTGCAGGGCGGCAAAGGCCTGGGCCAGCCGTTGATAGGGGAATTTGACCATAAGCCTCCTTCTTAAACCCATCCGCGTCCGGCCTCCCCGGACGCGTCTACAACAAGGCTTTCACCATCGACAACAGCCGCTCCACGTCGCCGGGCCGGGTTTCGCCGCTGGCGTCGATGATGGAACTGTACACATGCGGTATCACCTTGGGCACGCCGGCCTCCAGCGCCAGGCGGACGATCTCGCTGAAATTCTCCAGCGTGATGCCGCCGGTGGGCTCCAGCCAGAAATCATGCCGCGCGCAGGCCTCCGCCACCGCCAGGTATTCGTCGCGGCAATCCAGCCCGCCCATGGGGAAGTACTTGATCGAACTGCCGCCCATATCCTTGAGCATGGCGATGGCGGTGTCCACCGGCGCGGCGCAGACCGGCGCGCCGGCGCTGAGCGGACCCGTGGACACCTTGACCAGGCCCGGAATACCGCTGGGCGACACCAGGCCGTTGACCACGGTACGCGCCTGGCCCAGCAGCGCGCGGCTGGCGCCCACGCCGGTGAACACCTGATTGACGTGCTGCGGCTGCACTTGGCCGGCAATGGCGCTGACCATGTCGGACTGGCGCGGATCGCCGGCGCCCAGCCCCACCGACAAGGCGTTGTCGATCAAGGCCGCGTACTCGCGCATGTCCGCCACCGCGCTGTCCACGTCGGCGTAGTTCTTCGACAGCACGCCCACCAGCACATGGCCTTCCGCCGCCTGATGAATCTGACGGGCATTGTGCTTGCTTCCAGCCAGTACATTCAAGCAAACGCGGTCCTGATAAAAATGGGGTTCCAGTTTCATGCCTTCTCTCCCGTCAGCAAGCGGCGGATGCGCGTGCCGATCTGTTCCAGCTGAGCGGCGTCCACGCTGCGCGCGTCCACCTCCAGCTTGCCCTCGTTGGCCCGGTATTCCCGGAAATAAATGGCGACCTCGCCCTGTTTCAGCGCGGCGGCGGCGGCCACCGCGCTGACGCCGGTGGCGCTGGCGTCGAAAGCGATCTCGGCGCGGGCGATGTCGCGGCCGGCGGCGTCCCAGACCAGGCGCGCGCTGACGCCGGCCAACTGGTTCAGCCCGGCGATGAAGGGCCGCAGCCGCTCCGCCATCGCCGCCCCGCTTTCCTTGTCCTGCTTCAGATAGCGTTCTATCGCGCACGTCAGGCCCAGAATGCCCTCCTTGCCCACCTTCATCGCCCGGCCTATGCCCTGGCTTTGCAGCTTGACCCATTCCACATACTGGCGGCGGCCCAGCACCAGGCCGCTGGTCGGCCCCTCTATCGCCTTGGCCCCGCTGTAGATCACCAGGTCCGCGCCCAGCCGGTAATACTCGCGCAAGTCCTCCTCCGCCGCCGCGTCGACGATCAGCGGCACCTTCCGGCGGCGCGCCACCTCGGCGGCCTCGGCCACGCCGAGCACGCTTTTCTGCAAGGCGTGGTGGGACTTGATATACAAAATAGCCGCCGTGCCGGGGCCGACCGCCGCCTCCAATTGCGCGGCCGAGCACTCATTGCCCCAGCCGGCCTCCACCACCTGGCCGCCGCCCAGCGCCACCATGGAGCCCACCGGCGCGCCGAAATTGACGTTGTGCCCCTTGGGCAGCACGATCTCGCGCGGTCCGGCCACCGGCTGCGCATGCAGATTCACCAGCAGGCGCGGATCGTCGCGGACGATGACGGCGGCCACGGACTGGGCAATGCCGGCGGCCGCGCAGGACACCACCGTCGCGGCCTCCGCCTCCAGCAGCCGGGCGATGTAGTCGCCGGTCTTGTCGACCAGATCCTTCATCTCGAAATACCGCTCCAGGCCCTGGACCATCGCCGCCCTCACTTCCGGCGCCGGCGTGGACACGCCGAGCAGGGTCATGCGGCCGGAAGCGTTGATCACCGGCTTAAGCTGGTACTGCTCATAGATCGAAGACATGGCAAGCCTTTCCTTGTTCGGTGGGCAGCAAGACGCCGCCCGCCACCGCCGCCAGCGGCGTCAGGTGCCGCACGCCGGTCAGCGTGTCGCCGTCGCAGTCGCTCTGCGGCCGCGGCGCGGTTTCAATGTCGAAAATGGTCAGATCGGCGTCCGCGCCCGCTTCCAGCCGGCCTTTGCCGCCCAGTCCCAACGCTTCCGCCGGCCGCCGGGTCACGCAGTCCAGCACCCTCTCCAGCGGCATGCCCAGGCTCAGGAATTTGGACATCACCGCCGCCAGGCCGAACACCGGCCCGGCCACGCGGTTGCGGCAATAGATATCCGAGCTAATGGTGTCCGGGTACAGGCCCAGCGCCATGGCCTCGCGCGCCACGCGGAAACTGAAGCTGGCGCTGCCGTGGCCGACGTCCAGCAGCACGCCGCGCTCGATCGCCGCCCGCACCGAGGCGCGCAGCGCGCCGGCGGCGTCCAGGATGCGGTTGGGCTTGCCGTTGAAGCAGTGGGTGACGATGTCGCCCGGCTCCAGCCATTCGGCGATCTCGTCCAGCGACGGCGGGGTGTTGCCGATGTGCACCATCAAGGGCAGCGGCCCGAAGCGCCGCTGTATCTCCTTGGCCCGCGCCAGCGGCGCGACGCCGTTGGCGCCGACCACGCTGCCGCTGAGCCGCGCCTTGATGCCGACGATGAAATCGCGATGCGCGCGGATGGCCGCGCCGGCCAGCGCCACGTCGACGTCGCCCAGATTGGCCAATTCATGCTGGGTGACGAGGCCGATGCGCGAGATGTTCAGCAAGGCGCGCACATCGGTGCGGCAAGCGCCGGCCAGCTCGCGGAAGGCGGCGACGTCATCGGCCCCTACGCTGCCGGCGTCCACCACCGTGGTGACCCCGCCGGCCACGCCCACCTGATCCGGCTCATCGTGATAAATCGGCGAGGCCGGGTTGCAATGCACATGGCCGTCTATCCAGCCGGCGCTAAGCCGCCAGCGTCCGTCCAGCCGCAGCGTGCGCCGGGCCGGGCCGTCCAGCCGCCCCAGCCCGGCGATCTTGCCGTGGCGGACCGCAATGTCCATTACCGAGCCGTCGGCCAGCAAAGCGTCCTTGATCAGCAAATCATCCATCGCCGCCTCCTCAGGCAATCGCCACCGGGAACAGCGTGCCCAGCAGCATCGCGCCCAGGATGGCGCCGCCGGTGATGGGCTTGCCCCACAGATAGAAGACCAGCGCGCCCAGCAGCGAGCCGACGCCGATGGGAATCGACGCCGCCATCGCCGACAGGATGATCAGCGGGCCGAGGAAGCGGCCGGAGGAGTTGCCCGCGCCCATCATCACGTCGGCGCCGTAAGTGGAATTGCCCTGATTGATGGTGAATTTGCGCGCGAAAATAATGACCGCGCCGATCAGCAAGCCGATCACCATCCCGGTGGCCAGCGCCGCGCCGAAGTTTTCCACCGGAAACAAGATGCCGGCGCCGAGGAACATCGCCGGAATGCCCAGGCCGACGCCAGTCATGATGGCGCCGCCGATGTCCAGAATGCCCACCAGCGAGCCCTCTATCACCCGGGCGAACAAGAAGCTGGCGCCGAAGGCGGCCACCGCGCCGTAGACGCCGGTGTCCATGCCGGCGCGCAGCATCGACACGAAGGCCACCTCGTTGAAAGCGCCTATGCCGTAGACGTAATACATATGCGTGCCGGCGAACACGCCGGCGGACAACAGCCCCACCAGCAAGGGAAAAGACCAGTCCGCCAGCCAGAAACCCCCGGTTTGTGCTTGTTCAGTCATCATTCTCTCCTTCAACCTCAAGCGCCGCGCACGGCGGCGTGCAGCAGTTCCAGCCAGGACGGGGCGTTCAAGTGGAAGCTGCTCAGCAGCTTCAGATCAAAGCCGCGGAAGAAGGCGCTGAGCGCGAACAGCGCCACGATGGCCGCCATCATCAGCTTGGTCACCTTGTTCCAGCCGCCCTCGTCCACGCCCTTGCCGATCAGAATGCCCAGCACCAGGCCCGGCACCGCATTGCCCATGATCAGTTGGGCCAGGCCGCCGAACACCGTGCCCCACAGACCGGAACGCCGGCCGGCCTCAATCGCCGCCAGCCAGAAAATCACCGGCATCACGGTGTTGACCAAGAGGTTGGCCGCGGGCACCAAGACCTTGACCGCGGTGATTTGCAGCGAAGCCGGCACCGCCGAAGCGGTGGTGTTCAGGAAGGCCACCAGCAGCATGCCGATTACCCCGCACACCAAGGCCATCTTGCGCGGGTTGTGCAGGGTCTCCGCCAGATTGCGGTTGCGCGCCAGCAGCGCCGCGGCGCCCCAGTGCGGAATCACCCGGTGGTCGATGTCCTGGGTGAAGGCGCCGGCGGCCACCGACGAGGCCCAGGCGTTGAAGAAAAAGCCCAGGCCGAAGGAAAAATGCGAAGCCGGGTCGCCCTCGCAGGAATTGAGCTCGCCCAGGGTGCGGAAAGCGCCCATGCCCTGGGAAGTCGGCGCGTGGAACATGCGGGCCGCGCCGGCGCCCACCGCGACGCCGACCAGACCGCCTATCAACAGCGACTTGAGAAGAATGATCAGAAGCATGGCTTCCTCCTCGGAATAAAACGACAGCCGGCGCCTAAACCTGGCGCGCGACGAAGGGCACGGCCTCGATATCCAGCGCCGTCACGCTGACCTCCACCTCCAGCGTGACGGCGTAGCTGAGCCTGTCCCGCGGCAGGAAGAAGAACAGAAAGCGCTCGCGGCGGCGGATCTCCTCCGCCGCGACCACCGTCACCCGCATGGGCTCGATGCGCAACAGCACCGGATGGCCGGCCGCCGTCACCGCGCGCTGCACGCCGGACAAGGCGTCGGCGCAAGCTTGCGCCTTGCTGTCGCCGCGGCCGCTGACCGTCACGCTGGACTCGAAACGCCTTTGCATCGCTCAGCCGCCGTATTTCTTCTGATAGGCCGCCACCAGCCGCTGCCCCAGCTCTTCCTTGTCCATGAAGCCGAAGCCGAGCACGGTGTAGCCCTCCTCGATCGCGGTCACGCCCTCCTCCACCGAACGCATGCCGTACTTGGCCTTGTAGCCGTACTTGGTCTGCGCGGTGATGGCGCCGGCGCCGCCGCTGCCGCAGAAGGAAATGCCCAGCTGCGCGCCCTCCGCCTGCATCACGTCGCCCAGCTTCATATCCGCGGCCATGCCCGCGATCACCACCGCGCGCGCGCCGGCGGCCTCCGCGCCCGCGCCCACTTTCTGTCCCTTGCCCAGACGGTCGCCAATCACTACGGTTATCTGTGTCATTGTCTTCTCCTCTATCTCTCTATCTATGCACGGCGGACTTCAGGCCTTGTTCTTGGCCATCTCGAAATGAATGGACAGCAAAAGCGCTTCCTCTTCCGGCAGATTGCCGAACAGGGCCACCACCGCGGCGGACAGCCGCCGCGTGGTGTCCGAAATCTCGTCGAACAGGCTCTTGTCGAAATCCGGCAGCCCTTCGCCGGTCAGCGAGCGGCGCGCCATCGCCAGCACGTGCGAATCCAGCTTCTGCTGCTGAACCTCGGTCAGAGACTTGCCGGCCGCGTCCAGCAAGGCGGGAATCTGCCCCAGAACCTGGTCCGCCAGGCGGCGGATCGCGGTCTGGTCGACGGCGGCGGGACGGACTTGATCGTTCATGAGCTTTCCTTTGCAAAACGGTTGGCGATGTCAGGAAACTGTAATCAAGCCGCCGGCAACTGTGGACCGGTGGATTTTCCGCTTCGAAACGGAAATCGCCTGCTCGCCGGGCGGAAACAAGGCGGTCCTGACCGTGCTTGCAGTTGAAGCGCGCGGCGGCTCGGGCGATACTTCGCGGATTGACCACTGAATAGATGGATGCAAGGCATGACCCACCGCATCGTGTTTGTAGAAGACGACGCCGACCTGGCCGAGCTGATCAGCGACTTTCTGTCCCGCCATGAAATGGACGTGGTGGTGGAACCGCGCGGCGACGCCGCGCTGGACACCATCGCCCGCGAAGCGCCGGACCTGGTGCTGCTGGACATCATGCTGCCCGGCAAAGACGGCCTCTCCATCTGCCGCGAGCTGCGTCCCAAATTCGACGGCCCCATCATCATGCTGACCTCGCTGGACAGCGATATGAACCAGATCCTGGGCCTGGAACTGGGCGCCAACGACTACATCCTGAAAACCACGCCGCCCTCGGTGCTGGTGGCGCGGCTGCGCGCCCAGCTGCGCAATCTGCGGCCCGCTCCGGCCAACGCCGACGCCGCCGCGCCCAAGCCCGGCACCCGCAAAGTGGTGTTCGGCCAACTGGCGATAGACCCGATCAGCCGCGACGTGACGCTGGCCAACGAAAAGATCCCGCTGTCCACCTCGGACTTCGACCTGCTGTGGCTGCTGGCCAGCCACGCCGGCGAAACCTTGAATCGCGACATCCTGCTCAAGGAAATGCGCGGCGTCAGCTACGACGGCCTGGACCGCAGCATAGACGTGGCCATCTCGCGGCTGCGCAAGAAACTGGGCGACAATCCCAGCGAGCCGTTCCGCATCAAGACAGTGCGCAACCGCGGCTATCTGTTCTCCTTGTCCGGCTGGGAGTAAGCGCGCATGCGCCGATTGTTCATCCAGTTCTACCTGCTGCTGATGACCTGTTTCCTGGTGGCGGTGGTCTTGGTGGGCGCGGTCTACAAGCAGGCGGTGGACGACGTGGGCGAGCGCTATCTGTCCGACCTGCTGCGCACCACGCTGTCGCTGATCGAAGCCGATCTGCGCGGCGTGCCGGAAGACCGCTGGAGCGAAACGCTGGCCAACTCCGACCACGGCTTCACCTTCCGCGTCAAAGTGGAGAAGATGAGCAGCTATCTGCTGGACGACGAATCCAAGCAGGCGCTGGACCGCGGCGAAATCGTGATGCTGGAAGACAAATACGTGTTCCTGCAAAAGCTGGAGGACAGCAACTACCTGTTGGTGGCCGGTCCGCTGCGCTATCTATTCTTCCTGCACCAGCTCAAATGGTTCGACTACGCGCTGCTGGGCTTCATCGGCCTGTCGCTGGCGATACCGGTGTTTCTATGGATGCGGCCGCACTGGCGCGACCTGGTGGCGCTGGAGCAGACCGCCGGCAAGCTGGCCAGCGGCAATCTGTCCGCCCGCGTGGACCTGCCGCCGCGCTCCGGCGTCAGCCAGCTGGGCGTCGCCTTCAACCACATGGCCGACAATATCGCCGCGCTGATCAATAGCAAGAAGACGCTGACCAACGCCGTGGCCCATGAACTGCGCACGCCGCTGGCACGGCTGCGCTACCGGATGGCGCTGCTGGAAGGCGACGAGAGCAGCCCGGAGCGGCAGGCGATAGAGCGCGACCTCTCCGCCATCGACAAGCTGGTGGAAGAGCTGCTGCTGCACGCGCGGCTGGACCGGCCGGAAGCGCCGCTGAAGCTCAGCAGCTTCGACGCCATCCCCTGGGCCAAGGACCGCATCGCCGGCCAGGCCGCGCTGACGCAGGACATTCAATGGCTGGAGCCGGCCGGGGCCAGCCTGGCCATCACCGCCGACGAACACCTGCTGACCCGGGTGCTGGACAACTTCCTGTCCAACGCCCGCCGCCACGCCAACCGCCTGGTGCAGACCAGCATCATCGTCGAGCAGCGCCACTGCATCATCATGGTGGACGACGACGGCCCCGGCATTCCGGAACAGGACCGCGGCCGGGTGTTCGACGCCTTTGTGCGGCTGGACGAAAGCCGCGGCCGCAAGACCGGCGGCCACGGCCTGGGCCTGGCCATCGTCGCCGGCATCGCCCGCGCCCACCGCGGCGAGGTGAAAGTGGAAAGCTCGCCGCTGGGCGGCGCGCGCTTTCTGTTCCGCTGGCCGATCTGACATCCGCCGTCGCCGCACCTGTACATTCCGTAACATTGGGATACACAGAAGGCATAGACTCAGCCCCTTGTCATGGTTAGCATTTCGGCCTGAAAAGGACTACATGTCCACTTTCATACCAATCCAAGAAACTTAGGAGTTTCATAAATGAAAAAGCTGGCTCTGCTTGCTCTGACCGCTGCTTTCAGCCTGGTGTCCGTTAACGGCTTCGCCGCTGAAAAAGCTGCTGCTTCCGCTCCGGTTGCGATCCACAAGGCTAAGAAAGCCGAGAAAAAAGTAGCGAAGAAAGAAGCTTCCGCTGCTCAAAAAGCTCAGGCCGCCAAAGCCGAAGCTTCCGCTCCGAAGGCTAAAAAAGCCAAGAAGCACGTAGCTAAGAAAGAAGCTTCCGCCGCTCAGAAAGCTCAAGCCGCCAAAGCTGAAGCTTCCGCTCCGAAAGCTAAAAAAGCCAAGAAGCACGTAGCCAAGAAAGAAGCTTCCGCCGCTCAGAAAGCCCAAGCCGCCAAGGCCGACGCTTCCGCTCCGAAAAAAGCCAAAAAAGCCAAAAAGCACGTAGCTAAGAAAGAAGCTTCCGCTGCTCAGAAAGCTCAAGCCGCTAAAGCCGACGCTTCCGCTCCGAAAGCTAAAAAAGCCAAGAAGCACGTAGCCAAGAAAGAAGCTTCCGCCGCTCAGAAAGCCCAAGCCGCCAAGGCCGACGCTTCCGCTCCGAAAAAAGCCAAAAAAGCCAAAAAGCACGTAGCTAAGAAAGAAGCTTCCGCTGCTCAGAAAGCTCAAGCCGCTAAAGCCGACGCTT